>JBFWYJ010000402.1:0-3207 GCA_050186555.1 Bacteroidia bacterium | reverse complement strand
CAGTGATGAAATGGTGTTTTCTATTTGGCAGTGTTCTTGTAGTACCTATTGGAGGATATGATGTAATTCATACATCATTTAGTGAATTCACACATGATGCCTGGATGGCTCTTGCGTTTGTTGTTATCGCAACAACTTTTTTTGCATACCTATTAAATATTTACGGTTTGCAACAATTGAGTCCGAATGTAGTGAGCATGTACATCTATCTTCAACCCTTTTTAGCCTCATTATTTGCCATAGCCTTAGGTAAGGACCGCTTAGACCTGACTAAGATAATGGCAGGTATTTTGATTATCTTAGGCTTGTATTTAGTTACACTTAAACCAAAAAAGAAAGCAGTATGATAAAATCAATGACCGGTTTTGGCAAATGCACAGAAAAATTTTCTGATTATTCAATCAATGTTGAGATAAGAAGTTTAAACAGTAAAAACGCTGATGTTTCCGTGAAGCTGCCTTCCTCCTATCGTTCTATTGAACTATTAGTTAGAAATGAAATTATTAAAAAACTCGAGCGCGGTAAAATTGACGTTTCTATCTATTTCGAAAGAAACGGCGTTGACCAACCTGTTGAAATCAATTATGAATTGGCTGCACATTATCACGAAAAACTTAAAAAACTAAGTGATTTATTGAAAGAAGACGCTTCGAGCTTAATGAGAGAAGTATTAAGAATGCCGGATGTAATCAAGTCGGAAAGAAAAGAAGCAGATGAACAAAGCATAAAAGATATTTTTTCTGTGGTTGACAAAGCAGTAAAAGAAATAGAAGATTTCAGAAAAAAGGAAGGCGTGTCTTTAGAAAACGATGTGAATGAAAGATTAAAAACTATTATTTCTAATTTAGAAGCCATCTCAAAAACAGATTCTAAGCGAATAGAAAAAATTAAAGAACGCATCGATAAACACCTTTCTGAAAACCTTTCCGCAGAAAACATCGATAAAAATCGCTTGGAACAAGAGTTAATCTATTACATCGAAAAACTTGATATTAACGAAGAAAAAGTAAGGTTAAATCAACATATAGATTACTTCAAGAAAACCATGAAGGAAGTTGCACCGGGAAGAAAACTGAATTTTATTGCTCAGGAAATGGGTCGTGAAATTAACACCATCGGCTCTAAAGCCAATGATGCTGAAATTCAAAAAATGGTGGTTGTGATGAAGGATGAATTGGAAAAAATCAAAGAACAATCCAATAATATTTTATAAATTAGTTTAAAACAAATCATATGAAAAAGTCGACATTTCTTTTAATTGGGTTAGTAGTTAATACAATTTTATTTTCTCAAAATTTCAGTATTAGTGCAAAATCGGGTGATACGGAATTAGACGCTACGCTTAATGATATTAATATCAAGGCAAAAACTGATATTAAAATATTCAAGAATGATATGTCGGTAGAGTTCGGGGTAAGTGGTGGAAAGATTGATAAATTACTCATCGAAAAAAACATGTCGCCTGCTGATGTATACATGACCTATGAAATTGGTCGCATGACAGGTAAAAAAGATGATGATGTTTTAAAGGTTTATGACAAAAGCAGTTCAAAGGGCTGGGGAGCAATGGCGAAGGAACTGGGTATCAAACCGGGTTCACCTGAGTTTCATGCTTTAAAAGGAAAGGCCAAGAAAAGTAAAGATAAAGGCAATAAAGCAAAGAAAGGCGGAGATGGTTCAAGAAACGGGAATGGGAACGGAAAAGGAAAAGGTAAGGGTAAAAAATAATCTGTAATTTAAGGGCAAATTATTTTGCCCGATACTCCTAAATATTTAATTGTACTGGTTGGACCTACTGCTGTTGGCAAAACTGCAGCTGCAATTGAATTGGCGAAAATTTATAATACAGAAATTGTATCTGCAGATTCACGACAATTCTATAAAGAAATTAGCATAGGCACAGCCAAACCAAGTGAAGCGGAGCTAAATGAAGTTCCACATCATTTCATCAATACAAAATCTGTTACGGAATTATATAATGTTGGTCAGTACGAAAAAGATTGTATTCAATTATTAGAAAAACTTTTTACCAAACACAATGTTGTAATTTTAACCGGCGGTACAGGTATGTATATCAATGCTGTATTGTATGGCGTTGACGAGTTCCCGGAAGTTGATAGTGAAATAAGAGAGCGTTTAAACACACAACTAGATAAAGATGGACTTGAAGCATTAACCAAAATACTTCTTGAAAAAGACCCGTCTTATTACAATGAAGTTGATGTAAACAATAGTCAGCGTGTAATCCGAGCCCTTGAAGTTATTGAGCAAACCGGAAAACCTTATTCGTCTTTCTTAAAAAAGAAAACAGTAATAAGAAATTTCATTCCAATTAAAATTGGCTTAGAACTTGACAGAGAAATATTGTATCAAAGAATCAACCGGCGTGTTGACAATATGATTAAGGAAGGATTGCTTGAAGAGGTTAAATCAATGACAACTCACAAGAACTGCAACGCCTTAAAAACTGTTGGTTACAACGAGTTATTTGATTACCTGGAGAACAAAATGACATTCGAGGAAGCTGTTTCAAAAATCAAGCAACATACACGTAATTACGCTAAACGACAATTAACCTGGTTTAAGAATCAGGATGATTTTAAATGGTTTGATCCGGGAAATATTGAAAAAATTAAATTATTTATTGATTCAAACATTAAATGAATCGCATTCAAAATATTTTTCTGGAATACAAAAACCTTGAAAGACCTTTGGTTCATGTAATCATTGCCGAATTTTTTATTCAAATGGTGAATGCTACTTTCATGGCCATTCTTCCCTTATTTCTTGTAAGAAGCGATTATACCAAAGATGAAATTGCTTTACTCATTACTTTTCGATTCATTGGCGTGTTTTCATTAGCCTACCCTATTGGCAAATACATAAAAGGGAAAGCCCTGATGCCGTTTTTCTATATTTCTTCTATTGGTGTTCCTTTATTCGGACTTTGCGCTATTTTCTTTGCGTACCAACATGCCTATTTGCCTCTGCATATCTGTCTTTTACTTTGGGGTGCCTCCTTTACCTTTATGCAAATCCCGGTAGCGCCTTTTATTTTAAGAAATGCCAGTAAAGACAATCAAACTGCAGGATTATCATTAAGCTACAGTACATGGAGTTTTGCGAGTATCATCAGTGGAATTATTATTGCTATTCTATACAGCCTTGACAAAAATATTTTTGATGAAGGAAGACTTTTAATTCTTA
>JBFWYJ010000401.1:0-3218 GCA_050186555.1 Bacteroidia bacterium | reverse complement strand
CCGTCTTAAATGCCAAAGAAGGAGACACTAAGCTTTCCTTAAAACAGTTAACACCGGTAAGATTGATAAAATATGACTTTTTTCAGCGCGTAGAAGAAGCAGAAAATAGAGGAGCTTCGGTTGAAGAGCTAACAGAACTATTAGGTCGCGGTCGAGCAAAAAAAGGCATGTTTGAAGGAGATTTAATAGAGGGCGAGTTAGAAATTGGTCAGGTTAGCGGTAGTATTTCAGAATTAAAACCCGCGGCAGAAATAATAGATGAAATGATAAAGGATTGTGAATTAACAATCAAAAAACTTTCGCTTCTTTAAAAGAATGTAAAAAGCCATTCTATAGCTTCATCACGCTTATTAAAAATTTTATGTGGTACTGTTGGGTTATTAGCGTTTACAAAGAAGTCGGAAATCAACTTCATTTCCAGATTAGGAACCAGAATAGCTTTGGCTAAGGCGTTAATGCTAGCATCAGAACTAGCAGCAAATTCCCGAGCTTCTTTGGCTATTACGGCTTTTTCAGGTGCCACAAACAAAACAACATGAGGTTTGTTTTCGGCTAACTCTCTTTTAATTTCCTGAACCCTTAAAAAAAAGGGCAAATCTAACTCAACATTATCTTTAACAAAATTTTCTATCAGATTATTCTCATAAAGCCTAACAAACGACTTTCCGGCATCAACTTCCTTTATCATCTTCAAATCCATACCCATATAACAAAGATAAAACATTTGATATAATTTCAAATAAGCGTAATTTTAAGATTCCTTACTATCCACTATGATACAATTTGAAAGATTTACTTTAGATAATGGCCTGAATGTGTTGGTTCACGAAGATGATTCAACGCCAATGGCTTGTGTTAATATACTTTATGATGTGGGTGCACGAGATGAATCGGAAGATAAAACAGGATTTGCTCACTTATTCGAACATCTCATGTTTGGAGGAAGTGTTAATATTTCAAATTACGATGAACCATTGCAATTAGTTGGTGGAGAAAACAACGCATTTACAACAAATGATCTCACAAACTACTATTGCTCACTCCCTGCAAAAAATATTGAAACTGCTTTTTGGTTGGAAAGTGACAGAATGCTTAGTCTTGCTTTTACGCCCAAATCATTAGAAGTTCAGCGTAATGTAGTAATTGAAGAATTTAAACAGAGATATTTAAATCAGCCATATGGTGATGTTTGGTTATTATTAAGACCATTGGCATTTAAAACGCATCCATACAAATGGGCAACCATTGGTAAAGAAATCAAACATATTGAAGATGCCACAATGGAAGATGTAAAAGGCTTTTTCAAAAAACATTATCATCCTGCCAATGCTATTATGGTTGTAGCCGGAAGAGTTAAACTGGATGAGGTAAAAAAATTATCTGAAAAGTGGTTTGGACCAATTCCTGCACAAATTGACGCCAAAAGAAATATCCCTTCCGAACCAAAACAAACGGAAAAAAGAACATTAACCGTTTACCGTGATGTGCCTGCAGATGCTATATATATGGCCTTTCATATGTGCGACAGAAGTCACAAAGATTACCATGCCACAGATATTATTTCTGATGTTTTATCAAGAGGCAATTCTTCCAGATTGTACAACCAACTTGTTAAAGAAAAAGAATTATTCAGCGATATTAACGCATATGTGAGCGGAGACAGAGACCCCGGATTATTTATCGTGTCGGGTAAACTAAATGAAAATGTAAAAGTGGAAGATGCAGAGAAAGCCGTTTGGGATGAATTAAATATTTTAAAGGAAAAACTTGTCGAAGCCGATGAATTGCAGAAATGTAAACATAAAGTAGAATCAAGCATAGTCTTTTCAGAAACTGATATTTTAACAAAGGCAACCAATTTAGCCATTTTTGAATGGCTTGGAAATGCAAACGAAATCAATACCGAAATTGATAAATACAATGCCGTTAAGAGTGAAGATTTGAAAAGGGTTGCGAATAGTTTGTTTGTGGAATCTAATTGCTCCGTTTTATATTATTTAAAAAATCAATAATGAAATTTGAGGATATAAACGATAACTTAAAAAAAATGTCTCTTGCAGAACAAATTGCATTGGAAAAAATTGCGTTTTCTGCTAATCAGCATTATGATTTTATAGAATATAAAAAGAATAGAATTAGTTCGTTTAAAAACAGTAACACAAATGGTGAATTTGATGGTTTGATATCATATATTGAGCAGTTTGAACCTAAAATTGCTGTGTTTGCAGGAAGCTTCAATCCTTTTCACAAAGGACACTACAATATTTTACTGAAAGCCGAAAAGATTTTTGATAAGGTTATAATAGCATTCGGACAAAATCCGGATAAAAGTGATTTTAAATGGGAGATTCCCACTAAAATTAAAAACAGACAAATACTGAATTACAATGGGCTCCTGACTGACTTTTTAGATTCATTGCCATATGAAATTACTGTAGTAAGGGGTTTAAGAAACTCCACAGATTTTCAATATGAGCAAAACCAGTACCGCTACTTACAAGAATTAAAGCCTAGTATTCAAATCGTCAATATTTTTTGCGACAAAGAATTTGAACACATTAGTTCTTCAGGCATCCGAACATTAAAAAAATTCAATAAGCATCAAAGCTATTTGCTTGATTAAAAATGTGGCTTGAAAAACAAATAGAAAGGATTTCCTTTTTTCCTTTTTTTCTCATTAGTTCCATTGCTTTTTACACAATCGTTGTGCTGCGCGCCAAAACAGTTCCGTTTACGCATGATGAAACCGCCACCTTTTACTACTTCATTCAAAATGGTCACTATATGCCGTTTTATGCACATTTAGACACTAATAATCATATTCTAAATAGTATGTTAACACACTGGAGCTATCAATTATTTGGTGACTCCAAATTCGCATTGCGCTTACCTAATTTAATCTTCACTTTGTTTTTCATTTACGGTACTTACAAGGTATCAGGACATTTAAAGAAAAACATTTCAAAGATTGTTCTCATTCTATTTTTCTTCTTTTCATACAATTGGGTGACATTCTTTAGTGTAAGCAGAGGCTATGGCTTATCATTTGCTTCAATGGCCATGGGCATTTCATTTTGCCTTTCCTATTTTAAAACAGGCAGATTATTGGATGTCATACTGTTTTGCTTTTGGATGCAACTGGCTTTGGCTGCCAGTTTAATCATATTGCCGGTTTTTTGCATTTTTCTTGGCCTTGTTCTTTTATACCAGTTTTCAGA
>JBFWYJ010000400.1:0-3229 GCA_050186555.1 Bacteroidia bacterium | reverse complement strand
CGAAGTTTTTGATGATGTGAGATTAGTTGGTACACCACCGGAGAACATTGGAAAGTTTGGCGGAGAAACAGATAATTGGGTATGGCCAAGACACAATCCTGATTTTAGCATGTTTAGAATATATGCAAACAAAGACAATAAGCCTGCTCCGTATGATCCATCAAATAAACCTTATAAACCGGCGCACTATTTTCCAATTTCTTTAAAAGGATATCAAAAAGGAGATTTCACAATGGTTTATGGCTTTCCGGGAAGAACTCAGGAATATTTACCATCTATTGCGGTAGAACAAATTGTAAAAGAAATTAATCCTAGAAGAACCGCTCTTAGAGAAAAGCGTCTAAATATTTATGAAAAAGACATGGCATTGAATGATACAATTCGTTTAATGTATGCCAGTAGATACGCGGGAATTGCAAATGCCTATAAAAAATGGACAGGTGAAATGATTGGTTTGCAAAAATACAACGCTATCGAAAAGAAAAATTCATTTGAAAAATCATTTATGGATTTATTCAAGAATAATCCGGAAAAATTAAAAGAAAATAAAACATTGTTTACTGAAATCGAGAATGCATATAATGATTACTCAGAAAAAAATAGAATTATCGATTACTATTATGAGTGCTTAATGGGAATTGACATTTTCAGATACATCAACAGTTTCTCTTCATTGTTCGCGGAGTATAAGCTTAAATCTGAAGGCAAAGAAAATAAACTAGAAGAAAAGTTAAATGCGTTTTCTAAGTCTATCCCATTCAAAAATTACAGAAAAGAAACGGATATTAAGCTTTGCGAAGTAATGCTGGCTGCATATTTTGATGAAGTCGAAGAAACTAAAAGAGTGCCTTATTTAAACCAATTATACAAAGCACACAATGGAAATATCAAAAGTTTAACCAAGGATTTATATGATAAATCTGTGTTTGTTGATGAAGAAAAAATGCGGGAAGTACTCAAGAATTTCGAGAACAAAGCAGTAATGTATCAAGATGATCCTTTTTACAAATTATATGCAGAAATTTCAAAACACTATGCGGCGTTAATGCCATCTTATAATGCTATTAGATTGAAAATAGAAGATTTACAAAAGGTTTACATGGCGGCATTAAAGGATAATGTTAAGACAAAACAGTTTTATCCGGATGCAAACGGCACATTAAGAGTAGCTTATGGAAAGGTAAATAACTATACTCCTAAAGATGGTGTTGAATATAATTTCTATACTACAATTGATGGAATGGTTGAAAAACATGCTACAGGTAATCCAGACTATGAAGTTCAGGATAGATTAATTGAATTATATAATAAAAAGGATTTTGGACAGTATCTTGATAAGGACGGAACCTTACACGTTTCTTTTATTGCGAGTAATCACACCACAGGTGGCAACAGCGGAAGTCCGGTATTGAATGCAAATGGGGAATTAATTGGAACCAATTACGACAGAAATTGGGAAGGAACAATGAGTGATGTAATGTATGATCCAAATATGTGCAGAAACATTTCACTTGATGTTAGGTTTACATTGTGGGTAATTGATAAATATGCCGGGGCAGGGTATTTATTAAATGAAATGAAACTAATAAAATAGCTTCAATCAAAATAACTTGAATAAGAAATATATGGCAGGGGAATTACTCTGCCCTTTAGCCCGTTTCGTAATTGAACTAAATCTCCTAAATAAACGCCATACACCCCGAAATTCCAATGTTCTGAAGGGTCTCTGACCCAACGCAAACTGGCACCGGTAATATTTAATCCGATTTGTTGTAAGCCGGCAGTAAATTGAGGAAACGATATATTATCAATATTTAGAGCAAAGTATTTAGAAAACCTGTTTGAGTATGAAAAAGTAAGACAGTAAACAGAGGAATATATTGACGTTGTTTGTGTTAGTCTTAAAGAATCTGTTATTCTATATCCAAATACATAAGCTCCGGCCGTAAAGTTAACCTTGCTATTGCCTTTTGTTATTTTTCCGCCACCACCAAATAAAGCCAGGTTATAACCCGATTCCATTGGTAGTGCCATAGCCAAAACATTCCCTCCAAAATATGTGTCATTTCCAATCTTATGTGAAGACTTTACGCCAATCGAAACCGGTAATATTGCAATGCTATTTGCAGTTATTCCCCAATTTTCATTTATACCATATCCAAAATTACCAAATACACCATAGTGATAAGTACTACTCCATCCTCCCTTTTTGAATGGAATGGCATTAGGGGTTAATAAATAATTATCAGAATAATAATCATCAATTTCATCCAATTTAGCATACAATTCATTCTTAGTAACTTCTTCGTATTTTTTAATCTCAGATTTATATATAATCTCTGCCTTGTTTGTTTTGAAATCCACAAACAATATTTTTATTTCAAACTCCTCCTCTACCTGTCCCTTCTTAATGCTACGGTCGTGCATTGTCAATACATAATATGTGTTTTTTTTGAACTGATTATTGGATGAGCTATCAGATTGACCAAATGAAAAACTAATACAGAGAGGAAAAAGTGCAAACAAAAGTATTTTCTTCTTTAGTCGATACATTGGATAAAATTAATCAATTCTGCTTAATGATTTTGCGCAAACATATGCTGTGCTCCAAGCGGCCTGAAAGTTATACCCACCGGTTATGCCATCAATATCAATTACCTCGCCACAGAAATAAACTTTTTCCGGATGAATTCTGCTGCTCATCGTTTTAAAATCGATTTCATTTCTGCTTACACCTCCGGCTGTAACAAATTCTTCCTTAAAGGTTGTTTTGCCGCTCATATGGTATTTATCATTAGTTAATGTATTAACAAGTTGATTGATTTCTTTATTAGAAACGTCTGCACAGTTTTTTGTTAATGAAATTCCACTTTTCTCAATTATATAACGTTTAAGTCGTTCCGGCAAACCAAACAAATCAACATTTGAAATTTGTTTGCTTTTCAATTCTTCCCTATAAGATTTTACTTCATTTGCCACTTTTTCTGTGTTTGTTACGCCAATCCAATTTATATGGAAATCACAGGAATAATTTACCTTGTTTAAATACTCTGAAGAAAATGCGGATAATTTCAAAATGGCGGGCCCGCTGAATCCCCAGTGCGTAATTAATAATGGTCCTGAAGAAAAATGCTTTTTACTTAACGTAACAATTGCATTAGAAACACTCAAACCTTGCAGCTCTTTATTAATTTTGTCGTTTTTAATATTGAATGTAAATAAGCTTGGT
>JBFWYJ010000399.1:0-3247 GCA_050186555.1 Bacteroidia bacterium | reverse complement strand
ATAGAATAATACGCGAAACAGGTCTGCTGGGCGGGGCATGAGAATCTGCGTATTGACCGATTGTATTGTTTTCGGTAAGAGAAAAGTTAAATATTTCAACAAATGCTAAAACAAAAACAGTAATAAAATCCGTTGAGGGTAAAGTAACAGTTTGAGTTGGAGTAAAATTTTCTTTAATTTTTATTACCTGCGTTTCATTTTTGCAGCAACCTTCGGGCATCTTTTTTGCACCGCAGCAGGACTTTTCATTGTCGATAAAACCAATGTTAGTGGACTTTAACTTGTTTCCACAATAATGCCTGTTAATTGAAAAGCCCGATGAGCTTATCAGAAAAACGAATGCTAATAGTATGGATATTGCTTTTTTCAAACCAGTCCTTGGGATGATAACGTACAAATATACAAGAAAATATGCAAAATGAAACTTTTTTAGTAAAACAGACTTCTCAATATGGGGATATCCATGCCCTATCTGGCTATTCAAAATACCTCTTTGACGAATGATCATAGGAATCGCTTAAAAGCCAAAATACCTTTGTTTTTTTGTACCATGAAATGTAAGATCGATGAGGCATTAAATAGATTTTGCTGGTATTGTTTTTGAGTGAAATTTTCTGCTTTCAAAGATAAAATTATTGTGATGAAGAAACTATTATTATTTGCTTTAACATTGGGATGGAATGCTTTGTTAGCCCAGCATACAGAACACAAGGAGCATGACATGGGTAAAATGCCGATGGATTCCATGCCAATAATGAGCCATTCATTTTCCAGGAACCTGCCGATGAACAGGAATGGCTCAGGTACTTCATGGCAACCGGATTCTACTCCAATATATGCTTACATGATGCACGCTGGAAAATGGAATTTTATGTTTCATGGCAGTGTGTATTTACGCTACACTTACCAGGATATAAATAAAGCAGGTACACGTGGAGACAAACAATTAGATGCTCCTAACTGGTTTATGGCAATGGGGCAACGCAATGTAGGTAAAAGAGGATTGTTCCATTTTAGCAGTATGTTTTCTTTGGATAGACTGACAGAAGGGGGTAATGGCTATCCGCTTTTATTTCAAACAGGAGAGAGTTGGGACGGACGTAAATTAATTGACAGGCAACATCCGCATGATTTGTTTTCCGAATTAAGTATTGCCTATACTCACATGATTAATGAAGGTATTGATATTTCCGGATATATTGGTTATCCCGGAGAACCTGCTATTGGCCCAACGGCATTTATGCACCGCATTTCGGCATTTAACAATCCTGATGCTCCTTTAGGGCATCACTGGCAGGATGCAACGCATATCACTTTTGGAGTGGCAACTTTTGGCATCCGGTATAAGAAATTTAAACTGGAAGGATCCAGCTTTACCGGACGGGAGCCGAATGAGAACCGGTATAATTTTGATACGCCCAAATTTGATTCCTATTCTTATCGCTTATCATTCAATCCGACAAGTAATATATCCATGCAGGTATCAAGAGCTTTCATAAACAGCCCTGAAGAACTTGAATCCGAAATAAATATTTGGCGAACCACCGCTTCCATAGCTTATAACATGATGCTTGGAGAAAACAGCCATTTTACAAATACGTTTGTATGGGGACAAAATGAAACAAGCGACCATAGTACCACACCTTCCTTTTTATTTGAATCTAATTTGCAATTAAACAAATGGGCTTTATATGGCAGGTATGAGGTTATTAAAAAAGCAGCTGAAGAATTAGAGTTAGAGCCATTATTTGATAAACATAAAAACTTTCTGATTAACGCTGTTACCATTGGAACAAACTATACCGTGCTAACTGTTTTTAAGACCAATGCAGTAATAGGAATGCAGGCTACTCTGTTTAGTACAGAAACAGCATTAAATACGATTTATGGAAAAAATCCATTGAGTGCAGAAGTTTACCTGCGAATTAATCCGGGGATGATGAAAATGCGTTCAATGAATATGAATTGGAATTAAAATAATAAAATATAAAAACCACGAAATCACTTAGGGGTACAACAGCTAACATGGAAGCAAATAAAGAAATGCAAGGAGATCAGTATAAAAATTTTTTAATAATGCTGGGGATATCATTCGTTATCATGTATGCTGTAATGTTTCTAAATGTTGATGAAGCCGGTCACATCTACTTAAGTCTCACCAGATTTTATATAGCCTTATTGATGGTAAGTCCGATGGCACTTCTCATGTTAATACTAATGAATAAAATGTATCGGAATAAAAAACTAAATATTGTAATATCACTGACAGCAATTACAGCATTTGTAATTGCACTGTTTTTTTTAAGAACTCAAACGCTTGTAAAGGACATACAATATATGAAGGCCATGATACCTCACCACTCATCAGCGATATTAACAAGTAAGCAGGCAAAAATAGAAGATCCTAAAGTGAAAAAGCTTTCGGAAGAAATCATCGAATCGCAAGAAAGAGAGATAGAGGAAATGAAACAAATATTAAAGAGAATGGAAAAATAAACCTATAATAATATATAACGCATTAAAGTAAAACCGGGCAACAGCGAACTGAAGGAAAATCTTAAAACCAAAATTATGAGCCACGAAAAATTTAAAATCTGTATAGATGCCTGTAATCAATGTGCATCTGAATGTGAACATTGTGCAACAGCTTGTTTGCATGAAAATGATGTGAAAATGCTTGAAAAATGTATTGAACTTAATCGTTATTGTGCTGATATGTGCCGGACAGCAGCCGCTTTTATGGCCAGGTCGGACGAGCATACCATAGATTTTGTAAATAAGTTTTGTGATTTATGTGCAGAAATTTGCGATGCTTGTGCAAAAGAATGTGATAAACATTCACACATAGAACATTGTAAAAAATGTGCGGAAGTATGTCATAATTGCGCTGAAGAATGCAGGGCAATGAGCCATACAAAAGTTGCATGATAAAATAATATAAAAATGCTAAAAACTCAATAGTTACCAACTGGAACTGTTGAGTTTTAGTTTATTAGTTTGCCTGTTCTCACAGCTTATTTATCAGCAAATTCTTTGCGGCCTCATTGCTAAGAAACACCTTTTCTTTCCCATTAAGCTGTATCTGAATGGACTTATCAAATGAGATAATTTCTATCAGTTTAATTTCCTTACCGATAGATAATCCCACTTTATCCAGGTATTGCAGGAAGTTTGCCGAATGGTCAACAACACCTGTCATTGTGCAACGCTGGCCAACATTAATCTCAGAAAGCAATAAAGATATCTT
>JBFWYJ010000398.1:0-3290 GCA_050186555.1 Bacteroidia bacterium | reverse complement strand
ATTAAAAGTTGATGGCTTACCAGTCGAAGTAATGTCGCAAGCGTTGAAACAGGCTAAAGACGGTCGTTTACATATTATGGGCGAAATGATGAAAACTATTGATGCACCAAGAACTGATTTAAAACCACATGTACCTCGTTTTGAGAAAATGGTTATTCCTGGTGAATTTATCGGAGCTGTTATTGGTCCGGGTGGAAAAATCATTCAGGAAATGCAAAAAGAAACCAAAACTACTATTATGATTCAAGAAGTTGAAAAAGAAGGACACATTGAAATTTTTGGTGAATCTTTAGACGCTGTTAATGCTGCAAAAGCTAGAATCAAAGGAATTGTGGCTGTTCCGGAAGTAGGTGAAATATATGATGCAAAAGTAAAATCAATAATGCCTTACGGTGCTTTTGTTGAAATTTTACCGGGCAAAGATGGTTTATTACACATTAGTGAATATGACTGGAAAAGGATTGATTCTTTAGAAGGCTTAATCAAAGAAGGGGATGTTTTACAAGTGAAATATGTTGGTGACGATCCCAAAACCAAGAAAATCAAGTTAAGCAGAAAGGTATTGTTACCAAAACCTGAAAATGCAAGCGATAAAGCATAACGAAAATTAATATTTAAAAGCCCGAATTAATTCGGGCTTTTTTTTGGCACAATCACCAATCACTATCACTTCCACCACCACCGGAATCTCCGCCTCCTCCTCCATCGAAACTGGAGGAATCAGAAGATGAAGATGAGTAAGAAGAGGAATCATCGTAACTGGAATAACTAGAATATGTCGAACTCGTGCTTCTGTAGCTTCTTTTTCCACTATAACTACTTTTGCCTCCAAACGCCTTTACCAATGTATAGATTAGCATGAATCCAATAAAAAATACACCGCCGTATGGAATCAATGCAAATAAAACACTCAATACAATTATGGCTACTCTTCCTGAGCGTCTATAGCCAAGCTTCTTATTTGAAATAAGAATGATAATTAATAAAACTACAGCTTGAATTATATAGCAAATTATCAATGGTGTATAATTCACTTTCTTCTTATACTTTAAATCACTTTTCTCAAATTGGTATTCGTCGCCTATGCTTATAACCAACTGCTCAATTCCTTCAAAAATACCTTCAGCGTATCGTTGTTTCTTAAACAATGGGCGCATATAGGTGTCTTGGATGCGTTTTGTTAACACGTCCGGCAACACTCCTTCTAATCCATATCCTGTATGAATTCTGAATTTTCGATCATCAACAAAGACTGCAATCAGTACACCATTATTTTTTCCCTCCTGACCAATTTTCCAATCATGAAAAATGTCCTGACATAAATCTGACATTACCTCACCCTCTAAACTACTTGTAGTATAAACATAAATCTGGTTGGATGTCTTACTTTCATAATTTCTTAGAAAGGTATTTAATTTTTTCTCATTCTCCGCATCTATGACATTTGCTTTGTCATTTACATAATTAGAGGGCTTTGGCGGAAAATTTCTAGCGCTGAAAATAAGCGGTAACAATAGCAACAAACAGATTCTTTTCATAAAGCAATATTTACTTAATTTTACTAAAATTAATTGAATTGAAAAAAACACCTGATTTAATACTATTAAGGGGCTTGCCCGGCGCCGGAAAGAGCGAGTTGGCTGTCTCATTAAGCGAGGATGGAAAATATCCCTTTTATTCGGTAGATGACTATTTTACTGACGAATCAGGAAAATATAATTTTAAGTTTAATGAGAACCATAAAGCGTATGCACAATGTATTGAGAATGTAGAGAATTCAATGAAAAAGAACCTGCACAAAATAATTGTACACAATACATTTACGATGGACTGGGAAATTGAGCCTTATTTTGAACTGGCTAAAAAATATGATTACAGGGTTTTCGTTTTAACTGTGGAAAACTATCATAATAGCAAAAACATTCATCAAATAAGTGATGAACAAATTCAGAAAATGGCGACAAAGTATAAAGTTAAGTTACTATAAACTAAAAAGGCCCCTGGGAGCCTTTTTAGTTAACTGATTTTTATTTCACGGACATTACTAATATTGGATTTTTGAATTTTAGGCAAATCAACTTTTAAAATGCCGTTTTCATAATTTGCTTTGATTTCGTGTTCATTAATCAAATCTTTAATTTCAAAGACCCTGCTAAATGAACCATAGTTAAATTCCTTCCTTACATAGTTACCGTTTTCTACGCTCTTTTCCACTTTATGCTCTCCCGAAATGACTAGTTTCCCTTCTTCAACCTTAATACTGAAATCACTTTTTTCAAATCCGGGAGCCGATAATTCAAGAATAAACGCCTCCGGTTTTTCAATAATATTCACCGAAGGAACGTAACCGGCGTAGTCTCGCGTTAGTAAATCATTACTGAAAAAATTATTAAACAAATTTTCAAATGTTGGCATGAATATGTCATGCTTTTCGATACCGTTTAACGGTTTATTCCATCTAACAATTGACATAACGTTTAGTTTTTAAGGTTAATAATCTACTCTTAAAAATCAATTTCTATGCCAAGAGAATATAAAAGTCAATCTGACATTTTTCTAATCCTGAAATTGCAAATCCTTCAGGTTTTAATGAATCATAAGGTCAAAATGACGCTTTTATAAAAAATTTTATAAAAAAACCCGATTCTGTAGAATCGGGTTTTTTTATTTTGAATAATTAATTTGGTTAATCTGCTAAAACAATCACCTTGTTTTTAAAAACTTCAGCGACTCCACCAGCAATTTCAAATGACAATTTATTATCATTCTCTTCGATTAATTCAATCACCCCTTTTTTCAAAGTGCTGATAGTTGCAGCATGATTATTTAAAACGCCAAAACTACCTTCAGCACCGGGAAAAATTGCTGATTTAACATTTCCTTCGTAGAGTTTCTTGTCAGGTGTTATTATTTCTAATTGCATTGGCTTAAATACTATTATTTACTTTCAGCTAAGATCTTTTTACCTTTTTCAATTGCTTCCTCAATTGTTCCAACCAAGTTGAAGGCAGCTTCAGGATACTCATCCACTTTACCGTCCATAATCATATTGAAACCTTTGATAGTATCTTCGATTGGAACTAACACACCTTTTAATCCGGTAAATTGTTCAGCTACATGGAATGGTTGAGATAAGAAACGTTGAACACGACGAGCTCTATGTACCACCAATTTATCTTCCTCACTTAATTCATCCATACCCAAAATAGCGATGATATCTTGTAACTCTTTGTAGCGTTGTAATATGTTTTTTACACGTTGAGCACATTCGTAATGAGCTTCTCCGATAA
>JBFWYJ010000397.1:0-3295 GCA_050186555.1 Bacteroidia bacterium | reverse complement strand
ATTAGCAATTGAGCATCTGGAAAAAACGAAGGAATATGGCAATCTGGCTAACGCCTACTCTTTTCTTGCCAGAGAGATTTTTGAAAGAATGGAAATGATAGACGAAGCCGTGGTCTATTTAAAAAAATCAATCTATACTCACCAAAACGAAAAAGGATTTTCCTTGGATTTTCCATATTATGTCTTAGGTTGGCTAGAGACTACAAACAATAAATTAGATTCAGGACAGGTACACCTGGAGAAGGCCTACAGTATAGCAAAACAAAATAATGCCTATTATTTTATGCCTGAGTTATTGATTTGGCTTGGTAATAATAAATCATTCAGAAAAGATTATAAAAGTGCTTTCCCATTTTTCTACAAAGCTAAAGCGCTTGCTGATAGTGTAAAGAATGAATTCTCATTCTATGAAGCAGAGAGATATATCGCTTATAACCATTATTATATTGGTAACTTAGATTCTGCCATTACTCATTTAAAACCTACTGCGGATTTTTTAATTCGCACTAACGCACAAATGGATCACAAATACCATGTCGGAGCTTTTTTAATTAGATTATTAGTCCGAAACGACCAATTAAATGAGGCAAGAAAATATGTAGACATACTAAAAGACACCACTTCTTTTAACTATAAGGAAAATCAAACACTAAGATCGGTAATACATGGAGCGTTTTTTGAATACCATTACAAAAACAAAGATTATGAAAAAGCAATAACTTATTTAATAGACCATCATCGTTGGCGCGATAGTATGGAACTCCAAGTTCGTCGTGTTAATTTGGGTGAGCAAAACCTAAAACTCGAGTTTCAAAAGCAAAAGGAACTAATTAGTCTTGATCAACAGAAACGAGATTTTCAAGCTAAACAAAAATTAAAAGACACACAAACATTTAATTATTTACTGGGTGGAGTTTCACTATTTGTGTTAATATTATTAGGATTTTCAGTATTCACTATCAAACAAAGAAAACAATCCTTTAAAATTATAAGTCAGCAAAAGGAAGAAGTTGAACATCAAAAGGCATTAGTTGAAGTAAAAAACAAGGAGGTGCTAGATTCAATACATTATGCCAAACGCATTCAGGAAGCTTTATTAGCAAACACGTCATTTATTGACACAAACGTTCCAAATAATTTTATTCTTTACAAACCAAAGGATATTATTTCCGGTGATTTCTATTGGGCAACTAAGAAAGATAATTGTTTTTATTTGGCTATTTGCGATAGTACAGGACACGGTGTTCCGGGTGCATTTATGAGTTTGTTAAACATTGGTTACTTAAGCGAGGCAATTAATGAGAAGAACATATTAAAACCAAATGAAGTTTTAGATTATGTTAGAGAGAGACTAATTACAAGTATTAGCAGCGAACATCAGAAAGATGGTTTTGACGGTACATTGCTTTGCTTTGATAAAGAAAAGAATCAATTAGTTTATTCTTCTGCACATAATACACCTGTATTAATTCGAAATGGTCAACTACATAAACTTTCTGCCGACAAAATGCCCGTTGGCAAAAGTGAAAAGAATGCAGCCTTTACTTTTCAGCAAGTTGATTTAGAAAAAGATGACATGCTGTACTTTTACACAGATGGCTATGCAGATCAATTTGGAGGTGCTGAAATTAAACCAAACGGAAAAAAATTCAAGCAAAAAAACTTGTTAAAATTATTCGAACGTATTCATAAGGAAGACTTAAGCGAACAAAAGAGAACGCTTAGCCAGGAGTTTGACAAGTGGAAAGGTAATCTGGAACAAATTGATGATGTGTGTATTGTTGGAATTCGGATCTAACTCTGTTCCACTGAAAATTTTATCTTTGCTCTGATTAACAATATTATGAAAACTTCAGGTATATTAGTTCTTGCTACAATCCTATTAATATTTGCTTTCTGCAAAACAAAAAAAAATGTTGCCAAAATAGAGCAAAGTCTGGTAACTTATACAAAAGACATCAGTCCAATACTATCCGAAAGATGTACTCCTTGTCACTTTCCTGAAACAGGAAAAAAGAAACTACTTAACACTTATGATGCGGCCAAAGATAATATTGATCAAATAATTGAGATGGTTCAACTTCCTAAAGACGATAAAAACTTCATGCCGTTTAAAAGCAAAAAAGAGCCATTAAACGATTCACTGATAAATGTTTTAAAGACCTGGAAATCTCAAGGCACTTTAAAATAGTGGTATGAATTTTAAACTTACATCAGAATTTGTTCCTACCGGCGATCAACCGGAAGCCATAAAACAATTAACTGAAAATATTAAAGCCGGTGACCAACACCAGGTGTTATTGGGTGTTACCGGGTCTGGCAAAACATTTACAGCGGCTAACGTTATTCAGAATGTTGAACGTCCCACTTTAGTACTCAGTCATAACAAAACACTTGCAGCTCAATTATACAGTGAATTCAAGCAATTTTTTCCTGAGAATGCGGTAGAGTATTTTGTCAGTTATTACGATTATTATCAACCTGAAGCCTATTTACCTACAACAGGAACCTATATTGAAAAAGACTTGTCTATTAATGAAGAAATTGAGAAGCTTAGACTAAGTGCTACCTCCACTCTACTTTCGGGACGTAGAGATGTAATAATTGTAAGTTCCGTCAGTTGTATTTATGGTATTTCTAATCCAAGTGACTTTAAACAAAACATTACGAATATTAAAGTCGGGCAACTAATTTCAAGAAACGCACTGCTCCACCAATTAGTTAACGCGCTTTATTCAAGAACAACAGGAGAATTTTTAAGAGGCAATTTTAGAGTGAAGGGAGACACAGTTGACATTAACTTACCTTACGCAGACTACGATTTAAGAATTAGTTTCTTTGGTGATGAAATTGAAAGCATTGAAACCTTCGACCATAAAAATTTACATGTTTATAATAAATTCCAGGAATATGCTATTTACCCTGCTAATCTTTTCGTAACCGCTCCTGAAACGCTTCAAACTGCCATGTTTGAAATTGAACGAGATATGATTGAACAAGTCGAATATTTCAATAAGGAAGGCAAAACACTTGAAGCAAAGCGCTTGGAAGAAAGAGTTAAATATGACCTGGAAATGATGAGAGAGCTTGGCTATTGCAGTGGAATTGAGAACTATTCAAGATATTTCGATAGAAGAGCAGCCGGAACTCGTCCTTTCTGTCTGTTAGATTATTTTCCAGAAGATTATCTCATGATCATTGATGAAAGTCATGTCACTGTTCCCCAAATAAGAGCAATGTAAGGCGGAGACTTTAGCAGAAAAAAGAATTTAGTTGAATATGGTTTTCGCCTTCC
>JBFWYJ010000396.1:0-3299 GCA_050186555.1 Bacteroidia bacterium | reverse complement strand
ATCGGTTAAAATAAGGTATTCAGATTTTAATTATTATACGGCGCAACTTAGGATTCCTTATACATCATTAGATCATACACTCATCGAAAAAACAAAAGAATTATTTGATAAGCTATATCAAAAATGAATGTTGATCAGATTGGTTGGCGTTCGCTTCAGTCATTTGATACAGGGCAGTTATCAGTTTGATTTATTTGAAGACACTATAGAGCAATTACAACTATATCAGGCAATGGACAAGATAAGAAAGCGATTTGGTAAAGATGCTGTTCAGCGTGCCATCGGGCTTGGAGTAAAGCAGCATGATTTTAATCCGTTCAACGGGAGGCAGAGTGGGTAACAGATATGAATTTGAGAGCGATTACTTAATGTGTTCGCTTCTCGATACACCACTTGTGCCGGCAATCGTTTGACAGGCTTTATTTCAATACAAAAATGTGTCAGTTCGAGTGATTTTTGCCTGCCTCTTGCAAAAATTGTATCGAGAACGACAAACAAATGATATATGAAACAGTATTGCGTTTATATTTTATTGTGTTCTGATAATACTTTTTATGTTGGGGTTACTAATAATCTTGACAGAAGATTAAGCGAGCATCAAGAGGGATTAAACTATGATTCTTATACTGCTAGAAGATTGCCGGTAGAATTAAAATTGGCTATTTATTTTGCGGATGTTTTATGTGCAATAGAATTTGAAAAGAAAATTAAAAAGTGGTCAAGGAGAAAGAAAGACGTGTTGATTAATGGATGTTATGGTGTGTTGCCTGAATTGTCGAAAAAGAGTTTTGGTAAGCAACCTGTCGCTTCTCGATACACCGCTGCAAGCGACAGGCAGCGGCACTCGAAGTGACAGGTTTGTTAAACAGGTGTTGACTTCTCGATACACCTCTTGTGCCGGCAATCGTTTGACAGGCTTTATTTCAATACAAAAATGTGTCAGTTCGAGTGATTTTTGCCTGCCTCTTGCAAAAAAGGAATAGAAAATATGTTACTTAATAGCCACACCTACTATAGTTTTTGTTATGGAACATTATCTACTGAAGAATTACTTTTTGAAGTAGCCTCAAAGGATTATGATTGTTTTGTAATAAGTGATATAAACAATACATCTGCTTGCCTTGACATAATCCGTTTAGCTAAAGAGAAAGGTTTAAAGCCGATATTGGGTATCGATTTCAGAAATGGAATTCATCAACAATACATTGGGATTGCTAAAAACAATTTAGGATTCAAAGAACTTAACGAGAGCTTAACAAAACATCTCCACGAGAATAAAGATATTGAAGCTATTGCTCCTGAATTTTTAAATAGTTATGTGGTTTATCCGCTGCAAGCATACAAAGGATGGTGTCTTCGTGATAATGAATTTATCGGCGTAACTGTCAAAGACCTTAATCGTTTACCTTTTCTATCTATCAGAAAGCAATATGCTAAATTGGTATGTTTACATCCCGTAACATTCGCTAATAAAAAACATTTTAATGCGCACAGACTATTAAGAGCGATTAGCAAAAATACACTATTAAGTAAGTTGGATAAAACGGAACAGGCATCACCTGATGAAATACTATTACCCAAAAAAAACTTGTATGACACTTATCGTGAATATCCTCATATTATACAAAACACGGAGCAGATATTAAAAAATTGTTCAATTGATTTTGAGTACGGCAAACTAAGTAACAAGAATCTGAAATATTATACAGGAACTAAAGAAGGTGATATGGCCTTGCTCAGAAAAGAGTGTCTTTCCGGATTAAAATATCGTTTTTCAAACCCCGGTAAGGAGATTATTCAGAGGATGGAAAAAGAATTGCAGGTGATAGAACAAATGAACTTCGCATCTTATTTTTTAATCAATTGGGATATCACGCGTTATGCAAGAAGTAAAAATTATTATTATGTTGGCAGAGGGAGCGGCGCGAATAGTTTAGTGGCTTATCTGCTTCGTATTACCGATGTAGATCCGGTAAATCTGGATTTATACTTTGAGCGTTTTATTAATATTTACCGAAGCAATGCTCCTGACTTTGATATTGATTTCTCCTGGACCGACAGAGATGATATTACGCGTTATATTTTTGAACGATTTGGAAACAAAAGAACTGCTTTGTTGGCAACATATTCTACATTTAAAAAAGATGCAGTTATTAGAGAGTTAGGAAAGGTTTTTGGGTTACCGTCTAATGAAATTGATAAACTACAAAATAATCAGGAAGATGTAATAGAATTAGATGAGTTTGGGAGACTTGTAATGAAATACAGCAATCTAATTAAGGATTTTCCAAGAAATTTAAGCGTACACTCAAGTGGAATTATTATTTCGGAGGAAGAAGTTACCAGTTATTCCGCAACATTCTTACCGCCAAAAGGCTATCCCACAACGCAGTTCAGCATGATTGAAGCTGAGGATATGGGTTTGTTCAAATTTGATATTTTAAGTCAGCGTGGCTTAGGGAAAATAAAGGATGCTTTGCAAATAATCAAAGACAATAGCGGACAAGAAATAGATATTCATGATACAAAGAAGATGTATGATGATAAAAGAATAAAGTCGCTATTAAAAGCAGGTAAATGTATTGGCTGTTTTTATATAGAATCTCCAGCCATGCGTATGTTACTCACGAAATTGCAGGCGGAGGATTATCTCAGATTAGTAGCTGCAAGTTCTATTATTCGTCCCGGCGTATCAAAGAGTGGAATGATGCGCGAATATATTTTAAGATATCGCAATGAGGCGCTTAGAAGCGAAGCCAAATCAAAACTGCCTGAATTGTATAATTTGCTTCAGGAAACGTACGGTGTGATGGTGTACCAGGAAGATGTAATAAAAATTGCGCATTTCTTTGCGGGATTATCATTGGCAGAAGCGGATTACTTGAGACGCGGAATGTCATGGAAATTTAAGCAAAGAAACGAGTTTCATAGAGTAAGAGATAACTTTTTTAGAAACTGTTTGAAAAAGGGATATGAAGAGAGCGTCATATTGGAGATATGGAATCAGATAGAAAGTTTTGCCAATTTCGCCTTTTCTAAGGGGCATTCAGCAAGTTATGCTGTTGAAAGTTATCAGGCGCTTTACTTGAAGGCTTATTTTCCATTGGAATATTTGGTTGCAACCATTAATAATGGTGGTGGTTTTTATCGAAGAGATATTTATTTTCATGAAGCACGCATGAATGGGGCAAATATTGTTCCACCTGTGTAAACGAAAGTTTTCGTGAAACTAAAATTTCAGGTAAAACAATTTTCATGGGTTTTGATTTAATAAATGGCTTGGAAACAGCAAGCTCCTC
>JBFWYJ010000395.1:0-3302 GCA_050186555.1 Bacteroidia bacterium | reverse complement strand
GATTTAGCATTATTAAAAAGTGGATTAGCAGATTTGTACATGTTAATGGGGAACTTATCAAATGTTGAAAGTCTACTGCAGGATGCATATGATATTAATTTGCGAAAACTAGGAGAAAATCATCCGGCCACATTAAAAACGCAACAACAAAGAGCGCTATATAATCGATTGATGGGGAGAAACGGCATGAGCAATGATATCTTAAAAGATGTTGTTGAAAAAAAGAAAAAGATTTATGGCGAGAATCATCCTTCATATATTGAAGTACTTGAAGACTTAGCTATTACTCAATGGAATATGGGTAATATTAGTACGGCAACAGAATCTTATAATAAGGTGATGGCCAATATGACTAATTACATTGATAATTATTTTAATACGTTAAACGATAATGAAAAGAGTTTGTATTGGGAGAAGGCTTCATCCACCATTCAAAGGTTCTATTGTTACAGCACCTCTAATTGTCAGGCTCATCCTGAATTAGGAACAAACATGTTGAATAAAGTCATCGCAACAAAAGGATTTTTGCTTAACAGGTCTTCAAAAATAAAAAACGCCATTTTGGAAAGCAATGACGGAGAATTGAAGACTGCTTATAAGGAATGGGTGAAAACAAAGGAGCATCTTAATAGTGCTTACCAATTAAGCAAAGAAGAGCTGGCAGAAGAAAACATCAACATTGACAGTCTCCAAAGCAAAGCGGATGAATTAGAAAAAGAACTATCAAAACGAAGCTCTCTTTTTGGGAACGATTTACAAAAAAAAGTCATAACTATTGATTCGGTAAAAAAGAGCCTTAATCAGGATGAAGCAATTGTTGAAATTGTACAGGTAAATGATTTTAACAATGTGTTTACCGGCACATCCAATTATTTTGCATTCATCATAACAAATGAAAAGGTTGAGTTGGTAAAACTCGGAAATGCGGATTCTATTGAAAAGGAAATTAGTTCTTTTAGGGCAGATATTTTAGACTCAAAAGACAATAGTAAAATTTATTATTCAGCTTGGGAGGCGATTGAGCAAAAGTTAACAGGCAAATCAAATATTTATATTTCTTCTGATGGCGCATACCACCAATTAAGCATTAATTCAATACACGACAACAACAATATTTATGTAATTGATAAATTCATGTTAAATACAATTGGCAACTGTAAGGACATTATTTCTTTGAAGGCACGTGAAAGAAAACCAACTATTCCAAAATCAGCTGTTTTATTAGGTAATCCGTTTTATGGCTCTGATAACATTATAACACCATTACCAGGAACTGAAAAGGAAATAATAAATGTTTCTAAAACATTTAAGGCAAATAATGTAAGAACTACCATATTTACAGGAAAGAATGCAACCGAAAAAGCAATTAAAGGCGTTAAGTCGCCAGACATTTTGCATATTGCAACTCATGGTTATTTTTTAAGTAATTTGGATAATGTTGAAGTGGAAAAGGTGTTAGGGATTGATATTTCTGTGGCAAGAGACAATCCACTATTACGAAGCGGCTTATTATTTGCTAATTGTGAAGATGTTTTTAATGAGGATTTTCGCCCATCTAATTCTGATAATGGCGTTTTAACAGCCAACGAAGCATTAACGTTAAATCTGGATAATACTGATTTGGTTGTGTTGAGTGCGTGTGAAACCGGCTTAGGGAAAGTTAAGCAAGGAGAAGGCGTTTATGGATTACAAAGAGCTTTTTTAATGTCTGGTGCGAAGGCAATTATTATGAGTCTTTGGAGCGTTGATGATCTTGCAACAATGGAACTGATGACATTATTTTATTCAAAATATGTAAAGTCTGGTGATAAACGTAAGGCATTTAACGAAGCGCAGAGGGAATTAAAACAAAAGAACAAAGACCCATTCTATTGGGGGGCGTTTATTATGATGAACAATTAATGGCAAAGATTAAATCAACTTTTTTCTGTCAAAATTGCGGGGTACAATCATCCAAATGGATTGGGAAATGTCCAAGTTGCGGAGAATGGAATACCTACGTTGAGGAAGTTATTCAAAAGGAAACAAAGAATTCAAGGCTAAAAATGTTTTCCGGAAAAAAGGAAGGCGCAGGCGATTCAAATAAACCTATAGCATTGCACAACATTGGCTCTTCTGAATATCCAAGATTGAAAGTGCCTGGCAAAGAGTTAACCCGTGTATTAGGCGGCGGGATAGTTCCGGGAAGTGTTGTGTTATTTGGAGGAGAACCCGGAGTAGGAAAATCTACATTGATGTTGCAGTTAGCTCTTAGGTTAAAAAATCTGAAAGTACTTTATATCAGTGGTGAAGAAAGTGAACAGCAAATAAAAATGCGGGCAGATAGAATTGGAATAACTACCGATACTTGTCTTATTCTTCAAGAAACCAATACGCAAGCAATATTTCAGCACATTGCAACTTTACAACCGGAGTTAGTAATTGTTGATTCTATTCAAACTGTCTATACTTCAATAATCGAGAGTAGTCCCGGAAGCGTTAGTCAAGTAAGAGAATGTGCCGCAGAGTTTTTACGTTACGCAAAAGAAACCAATACGCCTGTATTCATGATTGGTCACATTACCAAGGAAGGCAGTCTGGCGGGACCAAAGGTGTTGGAGCATATGGTAGACACTGTTTTACAATTTGAGGGGGATAGAAATCATGTTTACCGATTATTGCGTGCAACAAAAAACAGATTCGGAAGTACTAACGAACTTGGTATTTATGAAATGGTTGGCGACGGTTTAAGAGAAGTAGACAATCCCTCGGAAATATTGATTACAAACAGAGATTATCCCACCAGTGGAGTAGCGATTGCAGCTACACTTGAGGGTAATAGGCCAATGCTCATTGAAACGCAAGCACTGGTGAGTAGTGCAGCATACGGAACGCCTCAAAGAAGTAGTACCGGATTTGATCTTAGAAGGCTTTCTATGCTATTGGCAGTTTTGGAAAAGCGCTGTGGGTTTAGACTTGGAGTAAAAGATGTTTTCATAAACATTGCGGGTGGTATAAGAGTTGAAGATCCAGGAATAGATTTAGCATTGGTTTGTGCAGTGCTGAGCAGCAGTGAAGATTTACCAATCGCTCAGTCCGTATGTTTTGCAGGAGAAGTGGGTTTAACCGGAGAAATTCGTCCGGTTAGCAAAATAGACCAGCGTATAAGCGAAGCGCAAAAACTCGGCTTCGAAAAAATAATTATCAGCGGCTTTAATCTTAAAGGATTAGAAAAGAGACAGTTTAAAATTGAGGTTATCGCTGCAAATAAAATAGAAGTGGTGTTTCTATTGTTATTTGGCGGAGGATAAATTCATCACTCT
>JBFWYJ010000394.1:0-3306 GCA_050186555.1 Bacteroidia bacterium | reverse complement strand
AAGTCATTTTTTATCAATCTTACCGGTGTTAACTGTTTTAAGGAAAGCATAGTGTCTCCTTCTTTGGCATTTAAGACGGCTTGTTTGAAATTAGGATGAGCACTGCTTTCTTCACTGGCTACAAATCTGCTGCCTACCTGAACAGCATCTGCACCTAGGGCAAACGCAGCAGCCATCTGCCGGCCATTAGAAATACCTCCTGCAGCTATTAGAGGAAGTTTCACCGCTTTACGAACTTCCGGTATCAATACCAGTGTAGTAGTTTCTTCTCTTCCGTTATGTCCTCCGGCTTCAAATCCTTCCGCAACGATAGCATCTACTCCTGCTTCAACGCATTTAAGCGCAAATTTAACCCCGCTAACAACATGAACAACTATAATGCCTTTTTCTTTAAAAAATGAAGTATAAGTTTTAGGATTTCCGGCACTTGTGAAAACAATTTTAACACCTTCTTCCACAATAATATTAATATGGTCCTGAATTTGTGGGTATAAAAGAGGTAAATTAACGCCAAACGGCTTATTTGTAGCCTGTTTGCATTTTTGGATATGCTCTCTCAAAACGTCCGGATACATTGAGCCCGAACCTATCAATCCAAGCCCACCTGCATTACTAACAGCGCTTGCCAATTCCCATCCGCTGCACCAAATCATCCCGCCTTGAATAATTGGTTTTTCAATGTTAAATAGCTTGGTTATTGCGGTATTCATATTTGTCCTGATTAAAAAGCCCTAATTTATTAAAAATGTGTGGTTTTCGGATAAATTTGGTATATTTGAGACTGTATTTTTTGCAAATGAAACGTGTACTTTTTGCATTGGTGATTCTTACCTCGGTGAATCTTGAAGCTCAGTGGCTTT
This sequence comes from Bacteroidia bacterium, assembly GCA_050186555.1. Taxonomy (GTDB): domain Bacteria; phylum Bacteroidota; class Bacteroidia; order B-17B0; family Aurantibacillaceae; genus Aurantibacillus. The sequence goes on along the minus strand of JBFWYJ010000394.1, from coordinate 2,446 downwards.
GGGACTATGGAGGAAGTATTGGTGCTACCAACTACCTTGGTGATATAGGAGGAAAGGAAAAAACAAGAAGAGATTTTGTAGCCGATATGAAGTTGGCTAAAACGCGTTGGAACACAGGGATTTTTGCAAGGTATAAATGGCGTCCAAACATTTCATTCAAAGCAGCGTTTGATTATTTAAGAATTGAAGGAAATGATAATTTGTCTTCAAATCCGGGTAGACGCTTTAGAAATTTCAATTTCAAAAATGATATTTTCGCTTTGAGCACAACAGGTGAGTGGTTTTTCTATACTGATCCTGATTTGGGAAATACTTACAGGTATAGAAACAGTTTTAGAGCATATGTTTTTGGTGGAGCAGGCGTTTTTTACACTAATCCTAAATCAAAATATCAGGGAGAATGGGTGAAAATGCGTGAGTATTTCGTTGAAGGTTATGAATATAAGAAATTCGTGTTCGCTTTGCCTGTTGGCGTAGGTTTTTACTTTACGTTTAACAAGCGTAATCGTTATGGTTTTGAATTTAACTACATGAAAACATTCACTGATTATCTGGATGATATTAGTGAAAATTACCCTGAAACTGCCCCATCTACGCCATACGAGCAAGGCCTGGTAAAAAGAACCGATGAATTGCCCCAAAGTGAAAAGGATGGAAACAAGGGCGCATATTTGTCTCATACATGGGGGGCTAAAAGAGGGGATCCAACTCATAAAGATGCTATTGTTTACCTGAATTTCAGTTATAGTCGTGTTATTAGAGGTAAAAGTAGTTTTTACAGATCCAAGCATAACTTTTTTAGAAAGGGTCGCAAAAAAGTTCGTAAGATTAGAGCTAAATTCTAGTCAAATTTTCAATTATATGTATCTTTGCTCCCGATGATTAAACAGGGCTTTCTATCTCTTATCGTATCTTCAATAGTTTTGGTTTCTTGTCAATCAGAAAATAAAGATGGCATTGATGCTCAGGACGTAATGAATACTGCTTCTGCTAATGGAAAGCAAAATGCTAATATGCCTGAGATTGAATTTGAGGAAGAAGTTTTTGATTTTGGAAAAATCACACAAGGTGAAGTTGTGAGTCATGATTTCACCTTTACAAATATTGGAACCGGAAATCTGATCATTTCAGGTGCCAGTGGTAGTTGTGGATGTACTGTTCCAAAATGGCCAAAAGAACCTGTAAAACCAGGCCAACAAGGTAAACTAAACGTTGTGTTTTCAAGTGAAGGAAAAAAAGGGTACCAAGAGAAAACAATTACGGTAGTAACTAACTGTGAGCCTGCTACACGAATAATTAGAATAAAAACAGAAGTTATTACGTTAGAGAGCGTAAAAGACGAGGGATATTAATTATATAAAACAAAAAACAAATGTTACAATTTATCAGTTTAATGGGGCAACCGCAGCCCGGACAAAGTCCTCTAGTTCAATTTTTACCATTAGTGGCAATCGTAGTCGTATTTTATTTCTTTATGATTCGTCCGCAAATGAAAAAAGCTAAAGAACAAAAAAAGTATATTGAAGCTTTAAAAAAGGGAGATAAGATTTTAACTATAGGTGGTATCTATGGTAAAATTATTGAAGTTAGAGAAGATGGAACTATGATAATGGAGGTAGAAGACGGTACGAAAATGAAGATTTCAAAGAATGCTGTTTCTATGGATGCCACCGGTACATTGAATCAAAATGGCTAATCATACATGACCAACAGTTCTCAAAATAATAGTAAAAAGCCGAAAAATCTCTCGGCTTTTTTTATTTGTTTGATAATAGCGGCAATCATTTGGCTAATTCACGCATTAAACACAGTTTATATTAAATCTTTTGACATTAATGTTGTATTTAAAAATGTTCCGGAAAACGTCAATGTAGAAGATCTGCCACAAAGACTGGAAATTGGGGTAAAAGGTACAGGGTTAAAGTTGTTGCTGGCGAATTGGAGATTGAGTGAAAAGGTAATTGAGCTTAATATGAATGATGGTTTAAGTAAGAATAAGTCAATTATGTTACTCTCAAACAATACAGAAAACATTCTTAAACATTTCGATGTAAATTTTGAGATTCGCTATGTTAGTCCGGATACAATTTATATTAATTCTGCTTTAGATAACCGAAAGTGGGTGGGTCTTATATTGCCGGATGAATTCGAACTGCCATCAAAGTGGCAGCTAGGTGATGTGAAGATAAGCCCGGAGAAGATTGAAGTTACCGGTGATGAAAATTTACTTAGAAATATAAATGAAGTTTATGTTGGTTCTTTGATTGATACAGGATATTCAGTTTCAACAGCATATTATAAAATTGATTTACCCAAAGGACTAAGTTCACTAACTCATTTTGTTAAAATTGAATCAGTTAATGCTTATGATAATATAAAATAAATTGAGGTTCCATTGTTTATCAATGATGGCGTTGTTAAATACAACGCATTCCCTTCTTCTATC
>JBFWYJ010000393.1:0-3317 GCA_050186555.1 Bacteroidia bacterium | reverse complement strand
GGAACCTGCTGCTCCCGCAATAAATGAACTTACAATTTATTTTTGTGATAAAAAGAAAGCTGCCCAAAGTGAAATCAGAATGGGTTATTTGGCTCTTCCATACGAACCACTTGGAGAGCAGTACAAAAGTCAAATCATGAATTTTCCATTTGGTGGAGCCTTCAACAGTAGAACAAATTATTTTATGAGAGAAGTTAAAGGGTGGACATATGGTTGCAGAAGTGGTTTTTCAGGCTCTAAATATAAAGGAACATTTACTTTCTCCGGTGGGTTTAAAGCAGAAGCAACAGATAGCACAATCTCGGCATTGCTCACGGAGATGAAAGAATATACAGACAACGGAATTAAAGATGATGAACTATCATTCACAAAGAACGCCATGTCACAATCAGATGCTTTAAAGTATGAAACACCATATCAAAAATTGTTTTTCATAAAACGCATAATGGATTATAAGCTAGATAAAGATTATGTAAAGAAGCAATCTGATATTTTAGAGAAGATTTCCAAGTCAGAAATTGATGCTCTGGCAAAGAAAAACCTGCCAACGGATAAAATGTTGATTTTGGTTGTAGGCGATAAAGAACAATATTTGGATAAAGTGAAAAAGCTGGGTTATCCGGTTGTTGAAATCGATAATGACGGCAATAAATTATAGTTAAACTTCTGATATACAGCTATATAAACTCCCTTTCTTGTAGTGAATACAAGTAGGGAGTTTTTTATTTTCCTTCTGAAGCCCTTTCTTTTTGCGAAAAATATTTTTTCGGATGAAAAAAACTTATTACATTTGCACCCCTATTTTTAGGTAAATTATTTAAAAACAGAAAGAAAGTGGACGCTTTAAGTTATAAGACAAAATACCAAAATTCAGCCTCAATAAAAAAGGACTGGGTGTTGGTTGACGCGGAAAATGAGGTAGTTGGTAGATTAGCCAGCAAAGTAGCTATCATTTTAAGAGGAAAACACAAGACAGGATACACTCCGCATACTGATTGTGGTGATAATGTTATCATTATCAATGCTGATAAAGTTAAGTTTACAGGTAAGAAATTAGACGATAAGGAATATTTGCGTCATACCGGTTATCCCGGAGGACAAAGAGTTACAACTCCAAAACAACTTATGGCTAAGTATCCTGAGCGTATTCTTGAGAATGCGATTCATGGTATGTTGCCGAAAGGTCGTTTAGGCAGACAGTTAAATACCAACGTTCGTATATTTAAAGGTACAGAGCACGGTATGGAAGCTCAACAGCCAAAGAAAATAGATTTAAGCAAAATTAGATAACAGACAATGGAAGTTATTAATACATCAGGAAGAAGAAAAACTTCAGTAGCTCGTATCTATGTTACAAAAGGTAATGGTAGCATAGTGGTTAACGGCAGAGATTACAAAGAATATTTTCAAACACCAACTTTACAATATTACATCAACCAACCTTTTGAAATTGCAAAGGTGAATGGTGAGTATGACGTGAATGTCAATGTAACAGGTGGCGGTATTACTGGTCAGTCTCAGGCAACAAGATTGGCTATTTCAAAAGCATTAGTTGAAATTAATCCGGAATACAAATCGGATTTGCGTGCAGCAGGATTAGTAACAAGAGACCCGCGTATGGTTGAGCGTAAGAAATTCGGTCAGAAGAAAGCTCGCCGTCGTTTCCAATTTAGCAAACGTTAATATTATAATAGAAGAAAAATGTCAAGAACCTCTTTTAATGAATTACTTGAAGCCGGTGCACATTTCGGGCACTTAAAAAGTAAGTGGAACCCGGCGATGGCGCCTTATATTTTCGCAGAGAAAAACGGTATTCATATTATTGATTTAAATAAAACTGTTGCTAAAGTTGATGAGTGTGCTAATGCGTTAAAACAAATCGCACGTTCAGGGAAGAAAATATTATTCGTTGCAACTAAGAAACAAGCTAAAGATATTGTAGCTGCAAAAGTAAAAGAAGTTAACATGCCTTATGTAACTGAGCGTTGGCCAGGCGGTATGCTAACTAATTTTAGTACTATCAGAAAGACGGTAAGAAGAATGGCTCAAATTGACAAAATGTCAACTGATGGTACATTCAGCAATGTTTCTAAAAGAGAGCGTTTACAATTATCCAGAGAAAGAGCAAAATTGGAAATCCAGTTCGGTTCTATCGCTGATTTATCGAGACTACCTGCTGCTTTGTTCATCGTGGATATCACAAAAGAGCATATCGCAGTTGCTGAAGCTAAAAGATTAAACATTCCAACGTTTGCTATAGTAGACACTAATTCAGATCCTAATGTGGTTGATTATGTAATCCCTGCAAACGACGATGCTTCAACGTCTATTTCTTACATTGTAGGTTTAATGTGTGATGCTATCAAAGAAGGTTTAACAGATAGAAAAGCAGATAAAGAAGCTATGGCAGAAGAGAAGGGTGCTAAAGAAGAATTTACTGACGAAGCTCTTGAAAAATATTCAAAGGAGCAGGAAGAAGAAGGTGATGATGAAAAAGCGCCAAAGAAAAGAAAAAGAGTGAGCGCTAAGAAATAAAAAATTTATAAATAAACTTATGCGGTCATTCTGCCTTGCAGAGTGACCGTTTTTTTTAATAGAACTAATAAAATAAACTAGATATGGCAATTACTGCAGCAGAAGTAAACAAGTTACGCCAGCAAACAGGTGCTGGTATGATGGATTGTAAAAAAGCTTTAGAAGAAACAAAAGGTGACTTTGAAGCAGCAATCGATTTTTTAAGAAAAAAAGGCGCTAAAGTGGCGGCAAACCGTCAGGATAGAGACGCAAAAGAAGGTGTTGTTTTAGCATACACTTCATCGGATAATAAAAAGGCAATTGTTATCAGCGTTAACTGTGAAACAGATTTCGTTGCTAAAAATGAAGATTTTATTGGTTTCACCAAACAAGTTGCAGATATCGCTTTGGATAAAATGCCGGCAGATGTGGATGCACTAAAAGCACTGTCTTTTGACAACAACATTTCAATTGGTGACAAACTGATGGAGCAGGTTGGTAAAATTGGAGAGAAGATTGATATTGGATACTATCAAGCACTTTCAGGGGATTTCGTTACGGCATATATTCACCCCGGTAATCGTTTAGCCGTTGCAGTTGGTTTCAATAAGAATGTATCTGCTGAAGCAGCCAAAAACATTGCAATGCAGGCAGCAGCAATGGCTCCGGTTGCAATCGACAAAGATGATGTTGATCAAGCTACAATAGATAGGGAATTAGAAATTGCAAAAGAGCAAATCGGAGCAGAAGGTAAGCCGGAAGATATGGTAGAGAAAATTGCTCAAGGCAAATTGAACAAGTTT
>JBFWYJ010000392.1:0-3359 GCA_050186555.1 Bacteroidia bacterium | reverse complement strand
AAGCTGAAAACCGCTGCTTATGCCATTCCCGGTATAGAATCGGTGAGAAATTTCCTGATAACCACAAGTATTCCGTTTAATGATTAAGTAATTGGCGGGGGTCAAGTTTACAGACAAGGAATTGAAGAAGGTTGGATAGATGAAATTATTGCATCTGAAGTCAATGGATATGATGAAATTAAGGAAGGTGTATTTTTCCCAAAAATTGATTGGTTGGGAGAATTGGTTGAAAGTTACTCTGAATTTAATGTGTGGAGGTATAAGAAGTAATGGAAGATAATCATTCTTCGCAGAAAACTGATGAAAGGAGAATGATGGAGCCTGCTGTATTATCATTTGTAGGCACAACCATATTTTCTATGGTAATTAAAGAAACTGTCAGAGTTATGGTTGGTTTCTTTGCAGTGAAGTGGATGGAACAGATTTGGAGAAAAATTCAAAATGCAAGAGGTAAAGGAGTTTCTGAAAAGAAACCATCAGAATAGAAAAAGAATTCTCTGTGTGGGCGATTCTGTTATAGATGAATATTGTAACGTTTGTGTGAACAGGATCAGCCCCGAGTTCCCGATGCCCATTATGCAGTCATATGATAAACGATATGTGAGTAAGCCGGGCGGTGTATCGAATGTCGCATCGCAGTTCAAGTATTTTAATGTCGATGTTGAATTGATTACATTTTGTGATGATTACCTAAGTAAAGTTATTGAGGAATATGATTTTGTAGACAAAAGTATCTCAATTGAACCAAATGGCTTTATTCCTATTAAGCGGAGATATATTGATGGGGACGTTCAGGTAGTTAGACATGATGTGGAAAACTTGAACTATAATTTATCGGAACGAGAAATAACTAAGTTTCAAATTGAAGCTTTGATGAAAATAAAGCATTGTGATGTAGATGTAATTGTTTTTTCTGATTATAATAAAGGATTTTTCAGTGACGAAATTAACTGGATTAAGAACTCATCATGTCCTACAATTGTTGACCCAAAAAAGAAACCTTTGGAAAAATGGGAAGGTTGCACCATATTTAAACCTAATTATAAGGAAGCGATAGAATTGACAGGGTACAAGAATTGGCGTGATCAATGTCAATTATTTAAGGATGAGTTGGGTTGTGAAGCTGTTGTTATTACTTTTGGGGGAGATGGTGTTAGAGGTTACTGGGAGGATTATTTTGAGTATAAACCTTCTCGTCAGGTTAAAGTACGTAGTGTCGTCGGTGCTGGCGATTGTTTTCTGGCTGGGCTGTCTTTGTGTGTTGCCCACGAAATTTATGGAATTGAAGCCGTGGCAACCGCTTATGAAATGGGTGCCCAATATGTTCAACACGGACTCAACAGAGCAATTACACCAGGAGAATTGGCGAAGGATAAGTTTGTTGAACCTGTAGATTTGGTAAGTAGAGATTATAAACTTGTTTTCACCAATGGATGTTTTGATATATTACATACAGGTCATTTGCAAACTTTGAAATTTGCTAAAAGTAAAGGTGATAAACTTGTTGTTGCTTTAAATTCTGATGAAAGTGTTAAAAGACTAAAAGGTGATAAGCGGCCCATAAAGACGTTGAAAGAGAGAATGTCTTTAATGGCGGCTTTTGAAATGGTTGACTTTGTTACGTATTTCGAAGAAGATACACCGCAAGAGATATTAGAAATTATTCGACCCGATGCAATTGTAAAGGGATCGCAATATGAATCAGATAAAATAGTGGGGCACGATTTCATTAAAGAAGTTTATCGTGCCCCTATGGTTGAAGGATTGAGTACAACAAGTTTGTTGGCAGTTTAATTTTTTTTGCATTTACAATTTTTGCATTCGCATTTTGATTTGCAAATACCATCATGGCAACACGTGCCATCTACTTTACAGTTGCAATTGCTGTCACAGCAGTTGGTACAGCCCGCAATAAATGAAACGAGTGAGAAAAGCAGCATTAATACAATTTTTTTCATAATTATTCCTTTTGAAATTAAGTTGTTTATTTATTTATCCATAATATCAGTAATCTTTTTTAATTACTGATATTATGATATGGGAAAAAAGAAAAAATTGGTAGACAAAAAAAGTAGGAAACATTTTGAGGGAAAGTGTTATTTTTGCGATGAGTCGGATTATTCTTTACTCGATGTTCATAGGATACTTCCTGGCGAGGAAGGTGGTCGATACGTTGAACACAACGTTGTTGTTACTTGTGCTAATTGTCACAGGAAAATTCATGATGAACAAATTAAGATAGACAGATTTTACTACACATCGTCTGGAATACATATTTTGCATTTCTGGGACGAAAAGGGAGAACATTGGAAATAATCGAAAATTTGAAATTACCTATTTGCCCGCAGTGTCACGATACTCAAAACGTTCAAAAAATGAATACGTTAATGTTACTTTATGTACATGAAGTTTATCCTTGGTATGAGTGCAAATGTTGTGAAATAAAATGGCACGCTTTGCAAGGAATTAAAAATAAAGAAGATAAAACTCCGTGTTTTTCATAAATATTCTCATGATGTTTTCTCAATCTTTTAGACAATTTATTTATCAAGAAGCTCAACAAGCTTTTAATTCTGATGGCAAGGATGCAAAACCTGCTCAAACCGCTAAAATTGCACAAACAATTGCCAAAGACGGGATGGCAAATCCTGATTTCACCAAAGATTTAAATAAACTTAAAAGTGATAATCCACAATCTTCTACTTTTAGTAAAAATTTAACGGACTTTAGTGTAAAAACGATTCAATCACAGAAAAAACCGCCTAACAAATTAGGTGCATCAGTGGCTGATGTGACTAATGCTGTTTCGTCCCAAATAACCGGGAAAAAATTTTTTATGAGACAAGAAGCATTTCAGCTTTATGGCGACCCAAAAATGGTACATTCGCCGTTAGGTTTAATTAAAACAGATATTAAACAGCATCAGGGGCAACATGATGGCAAAACACCCATTAAACGTTCTTTAGCTTTTCAAAAAAGAACTTTGACGCCTGCCTGTCCCGCTGGATTGCATGGGAGTGATTCATTAACAATCCAATCTCCATTAAAGAAAAAAAATAAATTTTGAAAAAAACTATTGATTATTTGTCAAAAATGTTTATAGTATGATATAGATTAAATCGAAATCAGTTCGGTTGAAACAGAAAAGTCTGCTGAAATGCAGTAAAAAAAACTTAAGAAATGAAGGGGTTTATTGGCTATGGATAGCACTAGAACTGAAACCACATTAAGCAAGTATGCTGCTCTTTATGATCGCAACAAATTTAATCTTCTAAATGAAGAAATGAGCTTTTCGGAATATCTGGATAAAGCAAAAGCCAATCCCAAGTTGGCAAGAAATGCATTTCAGTATATGTACG
>JBFWYJ010000391.1:0-3363 GCA_050186555.1 Bacteroidia bacterium | reverse complement strand
GATTCCTGTAAACCTAACTAGCCATTAATTCTCTTTAATAGAGCGGCAAAAGGGTTTGCCAGTTTTGTGAACCAATAATAATACCTGAATTTTTTTTTATCCCATTGTGAGCCGTAATGTTCGTGTGGAACTTGTGGCAACTTCATTATTGTATCAAACTCTTCTTCTGTTAACTCAAATTTTTTAATTACAAATGCTCTATCTTCATTTTGCTGTTCAATTGGGTATGGAGGTTGCTTAAGTTCATCTAGGGCTTGCTGCCTGGTTATTTGGCCCGAGCAAATTAATGATGATAAATGTGCTTTACGTTTATCAATGTTAAATTTAACCGGCAATATATAGCCTTGGTAAAAACGCGTAAATACTGATTCGTAGTGCTTATAACCATAATCTTTCCATCCTAATTTATCCTTAATAATTTTTTTTGCGTTGTCCTTGTTATAATCAACTAGGTCTAAAAATTTATATGATTTAATGCCGCTTAAATTGGTGTAAAAATATTTATGGTAAAGACTTAGTTTAGGAAAATTACGGAGCTTACGTTTGCCAAATTTTTTATGAATTGTAGTTAAATTAACTAAATCGGTTTTTTGGCTAAAATTCCATCCTTCGGGCATTATACCTTCTGTGGCTACATTATTACCGTTTAAAATACTTTTTATCCCTTTCTGCCAAGCGATTTTATGTAAACTCGCAAATATCAATTGATCTGTTGGAACTTCTGTATCAACCACAGAAGCGTAAAGGTATGCAAGTTGAAGGTCTTTAAATTCTTCCCAATTTATAACATGGGTATGCAAATCAAAGCCAAGTACGTTAACAATGTTTTCTATATTTTTTACTGCCAATTCGGAATTCCAACCATTGTCGAAATGAACAAGTAGAGGCCTTAACCCAAATTCCTTTGCAAGCCAGGCTAAATAGGTACTATCAACGCCTCCGCTTATTCCTAAAATACAATCATAGGGCTTGCCCTTCCCTCTTTTTTTAATTTCTGCTAATGATACATTCAACTCATTTTTTCGAACTTCAGGAGGGCGAAGAATAGTTTTGGCGGCAATGGAATCGTAGTTATGGCAATAATTACAAACACCCTTCTCATCAAAAGAAATAAGAGGAGCTGTTGTATCTAAAACGCACCTAAAACATTGTTGAAAGTCACCCATATGTATTTTTAACAAACTAGTTTATTCCAAATTAGAAACAAAACTCTCAAAATTTAATGAAGCATTAAAACATTCTTTCCAAAAATTACGAGAAGATTGTCTCAATTTAATTTTATCATTTTCAGACAATCCATAATAATTCGTAATTACATCACACAATTCGGCTGTAGTGAAATCAGAGTTAAGCAAATATCCGGTTTTTTCGTTCACTATTTCAGGTATTCCGCAAATAGCAGGAGCAGCTATAGGTATGCCAAAGCTTATGGCTTCCATTATTGAAACCGGGATTCCTTCAACAGAGCTAGTATTAACAAATAAGCTAATATGATTATTTTTGTAAAACTCTAAAATAGCTTCATTGCTCATGTGTCCTTTAAACTCATATTTTACATTTTGGGGAAGTAGATTAGCTTTTTGCTTAAGCTCAACTTCAAGAGGGCCTGTCCCGAAATGATACCATTTAACAGGGATACTTATTTTGCTAAGGGCATATATAAGCAGGTGAACCCTTTTCAGAGGAATAAGTGTAGAGCATGAAACAATTGTATATATATCCTCATTTGCCTTTGCCGGATTAATTCCGTGGTTAAACACACCCAAATAGCTGCAAGAAAACTTTGACTGAAATTTAGGGAATTGTTTTTTAAGGTAATTGACTCCATAATTACTAATAGAAACTACTTTATCCACCTGCTTTATTTGAAAATGCCTATATAGGTAAAACCCTTCTTTGCGTCTCGATTCATCATAATCTCCACCGTGTACACGTGATATGAGGTTTAAGTTTGGATATTTAAGTTTTAGGATGCTAAGATCCATCATCCACAGGTTAAACCAGTATGAATAAAAAACAACGTTATCACTTTTTAAATTGACTATCTTTTTTAATTGCATCTCTAGTAGAAATGCATCATGAACTCTTGCTAATAAAAAATTAAAATAATGAGGTAATTTCTTTATGTACTTAAATCGATGAGGAGAAAAAAGCAGTTCATAAAATAAGATATAGCAAATTGGCCTAAAGTAGTTGAAAAATGTTTTAATGCGATTATGTGCAGTGTAATGATTAAAATGAATTACATTAAAAGTTTCCGGACAAGCTAATTTTCCTTCTCTTTTATTAAGCGGAAAAACATAAATCTTGTTGAATTTATTTCTCAAATACTCTGCCTCGGGCTCAATAAACAAATCACTCCATCCTGTTGGGTAGGATTCGGTAAAGAACAACAGAGACTTTAAATCCTGCATAGAAATACTAAAATAGGTTTAAACTAATGATTCAATAAATTTTTTAAGCTCAATCATTTTCAAACTTGAATTTACCCTTTCCATAGCTAATTCCCTCAATTTAATATGATGATCCGGATATTGATATACTTTTTCAGCAAACTTCACAAAGTCCTCGATCCTAGCTGGACACTCTTGTGAAATATAGTTCAAAAAAAGACTTTTCCCTTTCTCATTAATTAAATCGGGATCATTATAACCCAATACAAAAGGTAAGCCGCGAGCCATGTATTCACGCACTTTGAGCGAAACAGCTTCTGTAAGTTTTTTTCTAAATAAACCCATTGTGCCAATGCCTATATGAACTTTATCGAAGATCTCATCCAATTTGTTTCCGGAAAGACTAGGTACGAAACTTACTTTATTTTCTAAAGACAACTTTTTTACCAGGTCTTTGGAACTTTCCAAAACACTACCGACAATATAAAAATGGATTTTAATATTGCCCTTATATTCTGCCAACCCTTTAATTACCAAATCTTCTCCATGCCACACAACCGGTGAACCGCAAAGCATCAGTATATTTAAATTTGTTCTGTCATAAATCGGTGGGGTACGTAAACGAAATTTATTTACGGCAATTCCGTTTGAAATTGTTGCCGACTTTAAAGTTGAATTTTTCGAACGTTGAAGCTCATACCGGGTTATTTCATTTGTTACACCAACAATACCTTTAGCACACTTCAATACTTTTGGCCCGTATATTCTCTCACAATTATATACAAATTCATTAAGCTTCGTGTTTTCACCACCATATTTTATTTCCTCCAACTCTTTTGTGTTATGTTCAAATACAATTTTATCTTTGTATTCTCTCACGAGCTTATACAGATATTTATTAGCAGGAGGATACCTAAAGAGTATAATATCTACATTTTCTTTTCTAAGTTCTTTTTCAATAAGCTTATAT
>JBFWYJ010000390.1:0-3346 GCA_050186555.1 Bacteroidia bacterium | reverse complement strand
AAAAATACTGACTGCCTTAAAGCATTGAGAAAAACCAAAACCAAATTCTTTAAATAATTTCATTTTACATTTTATCCGGCACTACTATGCCTAAGAGTTTCATTGCGTTTTTTATATTTTTCCCCGTTAATTCTGTTAGCATTACACGAAAGTTTCTTTTCTCTTCATGAGTTTCTTTCAAAACCGATAGATCGTGATAAAACCTATTAAATGTTTTTGCTAATTCATAAACATAATTAGCAACAAGCCCAGGATTATACGTAGCACCACTTTCTTTAATTACATTTTGAAACTCAAACAATAATTGAGACAAGTCTCTTTCTACAGGTTCAAGTGTAAAATCATTAGACAATTCGGTGACTTTGTTGTCAATTTTTCTTAATATAGATTGAATTCTTGCATAAGTGTATTGGATAAACGGGCCGGTGTGTCCGTTAAAATCAATACTTTCTTTAGGGTCAAACAACATTTTCTTTTTTGGATCAACCTTTAAGATAAAATATTTTAAAGCCCCCATCCCAATGGTGTGATATAAATGCTGAAGCTCTGTTTGATTAAAACCATCTACTTTCCCTAATTCATTCGTCGTGTTTTTTGCGGTTTCAATCATTTCATTTATTAAGTCATCGGCATCTACAACAGTACCTTCGCGACTTTTCATTTTACCTTCAGGCAGTTCAACCATGCCATAACTCAAGTGATAACATTCTTTAGCCCAGGAATAACCAAGTTTTTCGAGAATTTTAAACAACACCTTGAAATGGTAATCCTGCTCATTTCCAACTGTATAAATTGCTTGACTCAAATCCGGGTATTCATTAAATCTTTGAATAGCTGTTCCAATATCTTGAGTAATGTATACACTTGTACCGTCAGAACGTAATACCACTTTTTCATCAAGGCCATCGTTCGTCAAGTCAATACAAACACTTCCATTCTCCTTTTTGTAAAATACACCTTTATTAAGTCCCTCTTGCACTACATCTTTTCCGAGCAAATAAGTGTTGCTCTCATAATACAGCTTGTCGAAGTTAACGCCTAGTTTTTCATAGGTAGCATCAAATCCATTATAAACCCAAGCGTTCATTTTTTTCCAAAGCTCAATCACTTCAGGTTCGTTTTTTTCCCATTTTTGAAGCATTGCTTGAGCTTCCAGTAATATTGGTGCTTCTTTTTCTGCTTGTTCCTTGCTAATACCTTTTGAAATCAACTCAGTTACTTCTGCTTTGTAGGCCTTATCATAGGCAACATAATATTTGCCTACAAGATGGTCTCCTTTAATATTATTGGTCTCCGGCGTTTCCCCCTTGCCAAACTTCAACCAGGCTATCATACTTTTGCAGATATGAATACCTCTATCGTTAATCAGGTTAACCTTAACAACTTTGTGACCGTTTGCTTTTAATATTTCAGAGACAGACCAACCAAGCAGAATGTTTCGAATATGCCCAAGATGAAGGGGTTTGTTTGTATTTGGGCTACTATATTCAAGTAAAATGGTTTTGCCGGAGCTACTTTCTTTTTCAAATGAATTGAAATCATTATTGATGGCAGATTTAAGGTTTTCTTGCCAATAAATGTCTGACAGGGAAATATTTAAAAAACCTTTAACAACATTGTAATTACTAACCTCTTTTATTTCTTTTTTTAACCAGTTTCCAATAATATCAGCAATTTCATCAGGTTTTTTTCCTAAGTCTTTTGCAATATTGAACGTAGTTAATGTAAAATTGCCTTCAAATTCTTTTCTGGTTTTTTGTATAATAAGTTTACTTGAATTGTAATCGAATAATTGCTTAAGTGCATTATTAGTAGTTTCCTCTATAAACAAGATCGGGTTCATCATGGTGTAAAATTAACAAAAAAGCCGCCCGAAGGCGGCTTAATTTTTTCAAAAGTATTTCTAATCTAAAATCAATTTCTTTCTTACCACGCCTTGGTCTGAACTTATTTCAATAAAATAAACTCCCTTAGCGTAATTACTCAAATCAAATTGAGCTTTATCTAATATTGACTTCTCTGATTTAATTACCCTTCCAAGATTGTCAAATACGGTGTAATTGAAGTTTGCACCTTTATAATGAATGTTTACAAACTGATTAGTTGGATTTGGGAAAATATTTAATCCTTCCAAAGTAAGTTCGTTTTCTTCAACACCAACGCTTCCCCCACTACAATCAACAACGGATTGCGTAAATACCGCTTGTGAAGTACAACCATTAACCGCTCCGGTTAGTGTGTATGTTGTTGTAACAGTTGGCGTAACATATATAGGATTAAAACTTGAGTTAGTACTCCAAGTGTAGCTGGTAGCACCGCTTCCTGTTAAATTTACTCCATTACCTAAACACAATGGATTGGTAAATGTTGAAACCGAAATTGTTGGATTAGGATTAACACTAACAGTTATTGCTGCTGTGCCTGAACATGTACTATTAAATCCTGTTACTGTATAGCTTGTAGTCGAATTAGGATTTACTGACGTAATTGCATTGCTTCCACCACTGCTCCAAGTATAAGTTGTAGCACCACTTGCAGTCAAACTTGTTTGATTTCCAGCACAAATAACGGTGTTGCCTGTGATGTTCATGGTAGGGTAATTAAACACATTAACTAAAGCAGTTGAACTACCGGCACAATTTCCTAGCGTTCCGTTAACAGTGTATACTTGGTTTGCCGAAGGAGATAAATCTTGTGAACTACCATTTAAGTTGCTAGGCGACCAAGTGTACGTAGCATAACCACTGGCATTTATTGTTACTGAACTTCCTATACAGATAGAACCTGTTGAAGGCGTTAAATTTAATGCAGGCGCTGTAATTATTGATATGTTGATTGTTGAGGTACCATTACACCCGTTGTTGCTTCCCTCAACAGTATATGTAGTATTTGCAGAAGGTGTTACAGTTAAGGCACTGCCGTTGATATTACCTGGATTCCAAGTATATGTTGTAGCACCTGTTGCAGATAAACCAACAGTTCCACCTGCACATATTGTTGGCGTTGTTGCTGCCGGAACGATGGTTATACTTGAGCCAATAGTTACACTTACAGTTTCTGTATCTGTACAAGTTCCATTAATTCCAATTACAGAATAAACGGTATTTGAGCTTGGTGTTACCATCAGTGGATTTCCTACAAATCCAGTACTCCATGAATAACTTGGTGCACCGCTCGCATTCAATGTTGCAGTACCTGCTGCACAAATTGTTTGATTAGGCACACTCACGTTAGGTGTTAAAGTAACTGTGACCTGAGATGTTTTTAAATCAGTACATGTTCCATTCGTACCGGTTACAGAATAAGTTGTAGTAGTAGTAGGTGTGACAACAATGCTTGTAGAAGT
>JBFWYJ010000389.1:0-3373 GCA_050186555.1 Bacteroidia bacterium | reverse complement strand
TAAAACGAGAGTTGTAATTACAAATTCGGTTTTCGGAATCACGGAGTACGAAGCCTTAGTTCCTTTAACAAGCATGTTCGAGATTAAAGTAGATCATCTCAACGGCAAGTTTATGCGTGTTAGAGAAATAAAAGAATAACAATATTATTTCTAAAAAAAAGCCCTGCATTGCAGGGCTTTTTAATTAATATTTTCACTCTATTTACTCAACCAATTTCTTGCATTAACGAATGCTTCCAACCAAGGAGATACCTTGTCGTTTATTCTGCCTTCAGGATAATTTGCCCAATTCCAAGGAAATGTAGAACGTTCAATGTGTGGCATCATTACCAAATGTCTCCCGGTTTTATCACACATCATTGCAGTATTATAATCAGAGCCATTAGGATTTGCAGGATATGTTTCATAACCATATTTGGCAACAATATTATATTGTTCCTCTGACTTCGGTAGTTTGAATTTGCCTTCTCCATGAGAAATCCAGACACCAAGTGTAGCTCCTTCTAAAGAAGAAAGCATTACTGAATTATTCTTTTGAATTTTGACGGAGGTAAATCCACTTTCATGTTTTTGAGAAGTATTGTGATGCATTTTACCATGTACATCATGCTCAGGATTGATTAACTCTAATTCCATGAACAATTGACACCCATTACATATTCCAATAGATAAGGTATCTTCACGTTTAAAGAAATTTTTTAAAGCTGTGTTTGCTTTGGTATTGTATAAGAACGCTCCTGCCCATCCTTTAGCAGAGCCTAAAACGTCAGAATTTGAAAAACCACCAACGGCTCCTATAAATTGCACATCTTCCAATGTTTCTCTTCCGGAAATAAGATCAGTCATATGAACGTCCTTCACGTCAAACCCTGCGAGATGCATGGCATTTGCCATTTCACGTTCAGAATTACTTCCTTTTTCTCGGATGATTGCTGCAATGGGACGTTTTACCTGTTTGTCAATAAGAGGTAATTTACCGTCAAAATTTTCCGGAAAGACAAATTGTAATGGTTGATTTTTGTAATTCTTGTAACGCTCATCTGCCATTCCATTTTTAGATTGTTTGGAATCTAGCAGGTAAGAAGTTTTATACCATGTATCACGTATCATGGAAATATCAAAATTGAAAATGTCGTTTCCGTTTTTAATAACTACCTCATTCTTTTCAATTACATTTCCAATTTTAAATAATTCAATATTATTCTTTTCAAATATCGATTCAATCAATTCATCAGCTTGAAAAACTATTCCAATGTTTTCGTTGAATAATACCTTAACGCTATCCATTTCTCCTAATGGCGTCAAATCAAAATTTGCACCTAAATTGTTTTCCGCAAAACACATTTCCAATAGTGTAGTAATTAGGCCTCCACTTCCAATATCATGTCCCGCATTAATCTTTCGTTCCTTAATTAATGTTTGAATAGTTTGAAATGTATTTTTTACAAACTCTGCCTTGTTTATCGTTGGAGCTTCATTTCCGATGTTATTTATTATTTGTGCAAACGAAGACCCTCCTAATTTAAATTTATCTTGTGACAAATTGATGTAATAAATATTTCCGCCATCACATTTTAGCACCGGCTCAACGATTTTGGTTATGTCTGAACAATTTGCAGCTGCAGAAATGATTACGGTACCCGGAGCAATGACTTCATCATTCGGATATTTTTGTTTCATCGACAATGAATCTTTTCCGGTTGGAATATTTATACCAAGCTCTAAAGCAAAGTCTGAACAGCCTTTAACCGCATCATACAATCTGGCATCTTCTCCCTCATTTTTGCAAGGCCACATCCAGTTAGCAGATAATGAAACGGACTTTAAACCATCTTTTAAAGGTGCCCAAATAATATTTGTCAGTGCTTCTCCAATTGAATTACGAGAACCGGCTATAGGGTCAATAATTGCAGAAATGGGAGAGTGACCAATTGAAGTTGCTATTCCTTCTTTGCCTTTATAATCCAGAGCCATTACACCAACATTATTTAAAGGCAATTGTAATGCTCCAACACATTGTTGTTTAGCAACACGGCCACCTACACAACGGTCAACTTTATTTGTTAACCAATCTTTACATGCAACAGCTTCTAATTGCAAAACCATATTCAAGTAATCAGAAATTTTATTCGATGAATATTTAAGTTCTGAATAATTTCTGGCAATATTTTTATCAGTCATGATTGTCTTTGGAGAGCTTCCAAAAAAATCTGCCAGATCATAATCCATTGGTTTTAATCCAGAAGTTTTTGATATAAAGGTAAAGCGATGATCGTTTGTTACGTCACCAACTGTATACATTGGTGATCGCTCTCTTTCCGCAATTTGCTTTAATGTTTCAATATCTTTTTCACCAATAACTAATCCCATTCTCTCTTGAGATTCATTACCAATAATTTCTTTAGCCGATAGTGTAGGATCACCAACAGGTAATTTATCTAAATCAATTAATCCTCCTGTCGCTTCAACTAACTCAGATAAGCAGTTTAAATGTCCACCTGCACCATGATCATGGATGGAAATAATTGGATTATGTTCACTTTCAACCAAACCTCTAATGGCATTTGCAGCTCGTTTTTGCATTTCCGGATTCGAGCGCTGGATTGCATTTAATTCAATGCCCGAGCCGAATGCTCCTGTATCTGCAGAAGAAACAGCAGCACCGCCCATGCCAATTCGGTAATTTTCTCCGCCTAGAATAACAATTTTATCACCTGCCTTAGGTGACAACTTAATTGCTTGATTTAACTTACCGTATCCAATACCTCCGGCCAACATGATTACTTTGTCAAATCCTAGTTTACGTTTTTTGCCCGATGATGAATCATCACTTTCGTGTTCAAAGGTCAGAACAGATCCGGCAATTAATGGTTGGCCAAATTTGTTTCCAAAATCTGATGCGCCATTAGACGCTTTTATTAAAATATCCATCGGAGTTTGGTAAAGCCATTTTCTTTCTGCCATACCGTTCTCCCATTCTCGGTTTTTCTCTAACCGCGAATATGCAGTCATGTAAACTGCGGTACCGGCAAGCGGTAGAGAACCTTGTCCACCTGCTAACCTATCTCTGATTTCTCCACCAGAACCTGTAGCTGCACCATTAAACGGTTCCACTGTTGTAGGAAAATTATGTGTTTCTGCTTTAAGCGAAATAACAGAGTCAAACTCTTTCTCCGTATAAAAGTCCGGTTTATCTGCAGTAAGAGGTGCAAATTGAACAACTTTGGGCCCTTTTAAAAAGGCAACGTTGTCTTTATAGGCTGATACAATATCATTTGGATTTGTTTCTGACGTTTTTCTGATGTGTTTGAATAATGAACTTGGTTTTTCTTCTCCATCTACAACAAACGTTCCATTGTATATTTTATGACGA
>JBFWYJ010000388.1:0-3376 GCA_050186555.1 Bacteroidia bacterium | reverse complement strand
GAAAACCCATTTAAACTAAATAGAAAAAATGAAAGTATATAAAATAATTTTTTTTTCATGCTATTCGCTTATAATGTCGTCTTTATTTGATTTAAGAAGTACCAATTCTTTACTTCCTAATTTTGTGAGATAGTAAATGCCGCTGTCATCATTAACAATAAAAGCAATTCTGGAATCATTACCATTGATTTGAAAGATAAGTTCAGAGTTTTCTAAATTAGGCAGCTTAAGTTTGATTTGAATATTATCTCCAACTTTCTGGTTCAACAAAACCTCAGCGTTTTTTAATTCAGGCAAACTGCTTTTTAATTTCTGACCTTTTTTAGTGCTTAAAATGTTTTGGTATTCTGCTTCTGATATTACAACCGATTCAGGCAAGTCTGTTCTTTGAGAATATGCGTGGTTATTAAACACAGAAAACAAAAAGATAAACGAAAACAATACTAGTTTTCTAAAGATGATAGACTTCATACCCAAAAATACCGAAAATAACAGCAACTTCAAATGAGTCCTAGCTGCAAATCATCACTGTTTCCGAAATAAACATTTCGATGTTAATAACGAAGCTTATGAGAGTAAAAACTAAAAAACCTTTACTCTTAATTTTGTAATTGATTGATATTAAAATTAATATATTATGTTAATTAAACTAAACAGGGTTAATTTATTTGTTTTTTCTATTCTTATAATATTGTCATTGGTATCAAATAAGCCAAAGGATATAGAATTACCTGAAGCAGTAAAAAAAACTTTTTTGAAATTATTTCCTAATGCAAAAGAAGTGAAATGGGAGGGAGATGCAAATTCATATTATGAAATTGGATTTATAAATCAAGGTGCGGATAACACAGCAAGAATATTGCCTGATGGATCCGTAAAAGAAATAGAAACAACAGTAAAAGTAAGTGAGGTTCCTTTAAGAATTGTAAAAGCCCTACAAAAGAAATTTCCAAAATCTCAAATTACATTTGCTGTTAAAATAAGCAGGCCTGATAATAGCACAGTTTATGATTTAGAGATAAACACAGGCCTGGAGCTTCTTGACATAACTATGTCAACTTTGGGTTATGAAGTCTACTAAATGAATTTAACTGTCACAAAGCCTTGTCCTTTTCAACTAAAAGGATAATTTTGTGACCTGTGAATTTTGAGTACACCAATATCAATTTATTTGGTTTTACAGTATTTGAACCAATTACCATTTTAACAAATCTAATAATCATTGTTTATGGTATTCTCGTTTACAATAAATTAATTGGTTTTGATAATAGTTGGCTGAGGTCATGGGCATGGTTTTTTTTATTAATGAGCATTAGTGCCATGTTTGGTTCTATTTCTCACGGAGTTCATGAACAGTTAGGTGATGTTTTTTTAAAAGTAAATTGGTTTTTAATGAATGCGTTTTCTCTTCTTTCAATTTATTTCTTCTTCAAAGCAGCGTATCAAAATTTGAATCCTACTAAACATGACAACAAAAAATGGTTAAACAAATTAGTGGTTGTTTGGATAATTGTTTTGCTAATTACAACATATTTAATGAATAGTTTTCTTTTAATTAAGATACATGCCGGCATTGTGTTGGTATATTCTTTGGTGGCACATTATCTGACACTCAGAAAACAAAAACAAGGAGGAAGTATTTTGATAATATCAGGTATAGGTTTGGCATTTATTTCTATAATCATACACAGCCTGAAATTATCTATTGGTGAGTGGATGAACTACAAAGACATAGCTCATATTTTTATGTTTCTGTCTATGTTTGTTATTCATAAGGGTGTTAAGCACATCACCGCGTCTGAATCAATTGCAGAAGAAATAATCAGTTAATCTTCTTAAAGCTATAGCCTTCACTAGAAAATTTCTCAAGAATTTTAGGTAGGGTATATTTTAAATTTTTTTCAGCTTTCATGTTATCATGAAATAAAACAATACTACCCTTTCTAATTCTGCTACTTACAATTTTAAAGCAAATTTCCGGAGATATTTTTTCATAATCGTAACTGATAACATCCCAAAAAACAATTTTAAATCCCTTTTTTATTAACGCCCTGTATTGCATTTTTGAAAGCTGGCCGTAAGGTGGGCGGAATAATTTTGTTTTTGTTAAGGCCTCGCAATTCTCAATACTTGTAAGATAATCTTTCAGACTTGAGTGGAATCCTTTTGCATGCTTCATTGTATGATTACCAACCTGATGACCTTCATTTTGTATTCTCTCAAAAATCTTAGGATTCTTATTTATGTTCTCTCCCACGCAAAAAAAGGTTGCCTTTGCATCAAATAATTTCAATTGATCTAAAACCCAGCCTGTCAACTCTGGTATAGGGCCGTCATCAAATGTTAGATAGATATTTTTAGAATTTGCATCTATCCTCCAAACGGCCTTCTTATAAAATTTCCTAATAAGGCGATTTGGTTGGAGTAAAAACAGTCTTTTCAAGATTAATTCATTTCAATATCTGAAGGACCGGCAGCATCTGGATTTAATTCTTCAGGTGGAACCAACTTCATAAATCGATTGATTAACTCTTTACTTAATTGTTCTTGTTTAAATTGTTGTGCAATACCAATTAATCTTCGCATTATTTCCTTTGCTTGTTCAATTTCTCTTGTATATGCTAAACGTCGATTTGGTTTTTGATTATTGTAGATAATCAAATCTCCCTCAAAAATTTCAAACAAATGCTTAGCCAATTTATTAGCAGTTTCCGTTTCATTAATTTGATAGTAGGCTGCACACATAGTATAAACAGTTCCGTCATATGGAACGTTTTCCTCAGGAATAACCGTTAAACATTTATCTAATACAGATTTCGCTTTCTTTGATTTTCCTTCATTTATGAGCGCTTGCGCTAAAATGCTCATTTGCATTCTTAAATTTCCGGCCATTCTTAAAGAAGTTTCATCTAAATTAACACCTGGCTTATCAAGACCACCCCACAAAAACTTGTTCATGATGTTGTCATACATTTTTTCTGTGTTCACCCTGCCGCCTTGCGCTCTTTCAGTGTCAGTTTGTTTTATCGGAACAAATCGATACGCCAAACCCTCTAACTGAAAATAATCATCTAATCCAACATATGCTTCATTTCCTGTTGTTACCGCAAAATAAATAGGACGTTCCCAGTTATTATTAGCAACCAAATCTAATACCATTAAATCATTTTTAGTGATGTAGCTTCTTCGACTTAAATCAAACGTAATTCTTTTTGTAAGACGCGAAGTATCCTTAATACCAATCACTTTGTTATTCATTACAGAACTTGAATCAACATCTACGTAAAAGAATTTTGTTGGCAGATAATCTAAGTATGAATTCCCGTTTTCAAATTTATTCGCAGGATCATCACTTTCTACAAATGCAATAGCATCT
>JBFWYJ010000387.1:0-3401 GCA_050186555.1 Bacteroidia bacterium | reverse complement strand
TACAGATTGAAATAAAAAAGCCACTTTGTAAAACTAATCTGCCGCTTCTCCATCCTTGCCTGCTGCGTATTGACCGTTGGCAATATTTCCAGCTTCCATTTTCATCAAACTTGCCGTTGCTAAAAATTTCATGTCGTCACTACTCAAACTTGAAGTTCCTGTCATCAAACCATCCTGAATCATTTTCATGTAGTCAGGATCTACTGTTTGAATTTTATCTAACGCATCATTTGCAGCAACATAATCATCTGTTGGTACATTACCATATGCCAAATCCATTCTTTTCTTTTTATCCGGCTCTGTTGCTTCCAACTTTGCCATCTCCTGCACTAATTTGTTCTGGTAATACCCATACATTATACGTGCTTTGTAGGCATAAACCTTTCCTTGTTTTTTTGTGTCTTCATGTTGAATGGCTAAATCAATTGCTTCATTTGCCTTATCTAAATAAGAAATATCCGGTTTACCATTTTTAACTGTAGCATCATAATCATTTAAAGCTCTCCAAGCTGTTTGAACTTTCATTTTTTGTGAGAAACCAAACAGTGGTAATAATGCAATAATTAAAACTTTTATTCTATTCATAATTCTTTGCTTTTTACTTCGTTAATATACACATTAAATATGCCAAACATTTTTTGTTTAACATTAATTTAGCTTTTATTCTGTTTCATTTGTTGATTCTTCATCTTCATTTTCTTCCGGCAATTGAGTATTATCAATCGGTTCAACTTCTGCATCTTCATCTCTGTCAACTCTTGACACAGCAGCGATTCTGTCGTTATCTTTGATAGTAATTAATCTAACACCTTGTGTTGCTCTACCCATCACACGAATATCTGTCATTCTAATACGAATCGCAATGCCGTTTTTAGTGATGATGATTAAATCGTTATCATCTGTCACTCGTTTTAATGCGACTAGATCGCCCGTTTTATCTGTGATGTTAATTGTTTTAACTCCCTTACCCCCTCTGTTGGTAATTCTGTATTCTTCAATATCACTTCTTTTACCATAACCATTTTCAGATACTACCATTACACTAACGGCAGGATCATCAATGCAAATCATTCCAATTACTTCATTATCCGGTAATTTTTCTTCATCCAGATCAACACCTTTTACTCCGCTGGCATTTCTTCCCATCGGACGAACTTTCTCTTCATTGAAACGGCAAACTTTACCTTTCTTCGTTCCAATCATGATTTCTGATTTACCATTGGTAAGAACCGCTTCCAATAAACTGTCGCCTTCACGAATTGTAATTGCGTTGATGCCATTAGCGCGCGGACGAGAATATGCTTCTAAAGTGGTTTTCTTAATAATACCATTCTTCGTACATAACACTATGAAGTTATTATTAATGTATTCCTCTTCAGATAAATTATTTACGTTAATAAATGCTTTAATTTTATCATCGGAAGGTAAATTAATGACATTTTGAATGGCTCTACCCTTACTTTGTTTATTCCCTTCTGGAACTTCATATGCTTTCAACCAGAAACACTGTCCTTTTTCCGAGAACAACAAGATGTAATTATGCGTCGAGGCAATGAACATATGCTCAATAAAATCTTCATCTCTCGTTGAAGAACCCTTACTTCCTTTTCCTCCTCTACCTTGCGCCCTGTATTCATCCAGATTAGTACGCTTGATATATCCCAAATGAGAAATGGTAATTACCACATCCTCATCAGCAATCATATCTTCCATACGAATTTCATCACCTGATAAAACGATTTCACTTCTTCTCTTATCCCCGTATTTCTCTTTTATTTCAAGTAATTCATCTTTAATAATAGTATATCTCAACCCTTCATTATTTAATATTTCTTGCAAATGAGCTATCGTTTTCATTAACTCATCAAATTCTGCTTTTAATTTATCGCGCTCAAGTCCCGTTAAAGTTCTTAAACGCATATCTAATATCGCTCTTGCTTGAATCTCAGACAATGCGTATTTACCCATCAATTCATCTCGAGCATCATCCGGTGTTGCACTCTCACGAATGATTTTAATTACTTCATCAAGATGATCAATTGCTTTTAATAATCCTTCTAATATATGCGCACGTTTTTCTGCTTGCGCTAATTCAAATTTTGTTCTGCGAACTACAACATCATGTCTGTGCTCAACAAAATAATGGATTAGTTGTTTGATGTTTAATAATTCCGGACGACCATTTACTAAAACAACGTTATTTACCGAGAATGATGTTTGAAGTGCAGAAAACTTATACAAGTTGTTTAACACAACATTTGAAATAGCGTCTCTTCTTAATTCATATACTACACGAATGCCTTCTCTGTTACTCTCGTCACGTATTTCAGAGATACCTTCAATTTTCTTTTCGTTACAAAGTTCCCACTGACGTTTAATCATGTCAGCTTTATTAATTTGATAAGGAACTTCTGTTACTACAATTCTTTCTCTGTCGCCAACAGATTCAATTTCAGCTTTTGCTCGCATGACAATTCTTCCACGACCGGTTTGGAAAGCTTCAATCACACCATCATAGCCATAAATAATACCGCCTGTTGGAAAATCCGGAGCTTTGATAATTTTAATTAACTCTGCTATTTCAATTTCTCTATTTTCAATATAAGCAATTGTTGCATCAATAGCTTCAGTTAAGTTATGCGGAGCCATGTTAGTTGCCATACCAACCGCAATTCCCGAAGAACCATTTATAATTAAGTTTGGAATACGAGCTGGTAAAACCGTTGGTTCTTCCAAAGAATCGTCAAAGTTTGGTCTGAAATCAACCGTATCTTTTTCGATGTCTGACAATAATTCTTCAGCAATTTTTCTAAGTCGGGCTTCAGTATAACGCATTGCAGCAGGAGGATCGCCATCCATGCTACCATAATTTCCTTGTCCGTCAACCAGAGTGTATCTCAAACTCCAATCCTGTGCCATACGCACCATTGTGTCATAAACTGAAGAGTCACCATGCGGGTGATACTTTCCTAATACCTCCCCAACGATACGTGCTGACTTTTTATAAGGTCTGTTGTGCAAAACCCCTAAATCCAACATGCCATATAAAACCCTTCTGTGTACAGGTTTTAAGCCATCGCGAACGTCAGGTAACGCACGCGAAACAATAACCGACATAGAGTAATCTATGTACGCCGTCTTCATCTCTTCCTCAATATTAATTGGGATTATTCTAGAACCATCTGCCATACTGTATGCTTATTTATTAATTTTTTGCTTATTTTACTTGTTAAATCTGAACTTTTGTCAGTAAAAATTCAAACCTTTTCGCCTCTTCCAACGTTATATATATTAAAAGAAGTAGCTTATGAAAGTACAGAAAAATCAGTAATTTTAAACAAAACTTATCAACAAAATTTTTTTTAAAAATAACAGGTTTAAAAAATTAGTATTCGGTTTGA
>JBFWYJ010000386.1:0-3429 GCA_050186555.1 Bacteroidia bacterium | reverse complement strand
ATATTAATACATGTACGGATTCGATATTAATACATGTACGGATTCGATTAAAATGGTAGTTTATCCTTCTAGTATAAGCGGATATGATACCACAATATGTTCTTCACATCCAACAATGATGGTTGTTTCGCCGCCACTCCCACCGGGAACAACCTGGTCAGGACCCGGAATTGTAACGCCTTCTTTGGGAATATTTAATCCGGGAGCAGTATTAGCCGGAAATGCTTATACACTAAATTATACAAACAAAGCAGGATGTGGCGGAAGTGTTGTGATTGATGTATATCAATTTGTTCCTGCCGGTATAGCCAACTTAAATAATGTATATTGTTTTAGAAACAATGACTATGTATTTACAACAACCCCGCCTAATGGTACATTAACCACTACACCTGTGATTCCTTCTAATACGATTAATCCTTCAATAATTGGACAAGGAACCTATACTATTAATTATCAATTTGGATATGGTGCTTGTAATACTTCAACCACTAGAGTAATTACAATTCATCCTGAACTTGTAACAACAAAATCTATTACAAAAGATACAGTTTGTATTGGAGAGGCTTCGCTTTTAAGTATTAACGCAAGCGGGGGATTACCTACGGTTGGTCAATATACTTATACTTGGAGCAACGGATTAATCAATTTAAGCAGTCACAACGTTTTACCAAACACAACCACTGCTTATACAGTTGCTACTGATGATGGCTGTTCTGACCCTGCAATTGATACACTATTGGTTAATGTAGCTCCGCAGTTTTACCCTTCCTTTGCCACGACATCGATTCAATGCTATGGTGAACCCGGGACAGCTACAGTAAATATTACACCTGGTGGCAGTACATTCTCTTACACATGGAATACAAGCCCGGTACAGTCTACTAGCGTAGTTACTGGAACTGCAGGGAAAAATTACAACGTAAAAATCAGAAATCTAACAACAGGATGTGCGAAAGATACATTTGTAAGGATTCCGGGTTACAATGCTATTCAAGCGTTATTTAATCCTAATCCAAATTTACCTTGTATTCCTTTTGATCAAAGCATTGTTACATTCTTAGATTTAAGCAATGGTTCACTTAACGGAACATGGTATGTTGATGGCGTTTCAAAACCTTATACGCCAGGTCAGAGCATGAATCATGAATTTATGAATCCTGGGACTTACCCGGTTAGATTGCTTGTAACGAACGATGGTAATTGTCCAAGTGAGTACAGCATGGATATTTGTATTGAAGAATCTACTGAAATTTTTATTCCGGATATCTTCTCTCCCAACGGTGATGGTGCTAATGATGTGTTTTATGTAAGAGGAAATGGAATAAAAGAAATGAATTTTTACATATATGATCGTTGGGGAAATAAAGTTTTTGAGTCTCATGATGCAAATGATGGTTGGAAAGGTGACTATAAGGGTAAAAATGCTGAGTCAGGAGTATACGCCTACTATCTGGATGCCACAATGTTTAATGATAAGAAAATCACCAAAAAAGGAGATTTAACTTTAATCAGATAATACTTATTATTTAATTGAATAAATCTACAATAATATGTATTGGTGTGTTATTAAGTTCAGGGCTTAAATCACAAGACATACATTTTTCGCAGTTTTATACTACACCAACTCTTTTGAATCCATCAACAGCAGGAGCTTCGCAGTATGATTATCGGTTAGCTTTGAATTATAGAAATCAATGGAACAGCATAATATCGCCATTTAAAACAGCAGCAGTAGCATTTGATTCTAAGTTTTATATTGGTAAAAGAACAGCAAAGAATAAAATGGATAACCATTTCGGTTACGGAATTTATGTTTTTAATGACCAATCTGGAATATCCAAACTATCAACAAATCAATTAAATGGCAGTCTGGCTTATCACTTATACTTGAAACGAAGTAGTAGTTTATCTTTTGGTGTTCAGGTTGGTGCTTACCACAAATCAATTAATGCTTCAGGATTGAAATGGGACGCTCAATATAACGGAAAGGTTTACGATGCTAGTGCTTCTAATCAAGAACCAAACATTAGTCAAAGTTTAATTCAATTTGATTTAGGCGTAGGTATGCAATATCGCTATATTAATAGATACACAGGAAGTGCAGTTAGAGTTGGGGGGTCCATGATGCATATAACTAAGCCATCCGTTTCGTTTAATGATAGTAAAGAATCTCTTAATTATAAATATGTTGGGCATATTTCGGGAGAAAAAAAATTAAATCCTCACCTGTTTCTTCAACCATCAGCGATGTTCCTGATGCAGGGGAATCACTCTGAGATTACTTTTGGGTCTAATGTCAAATTTGTGCTTGGCGACGAGCATGAAAATGTTATTTTAAGTACATACAAGAAATTTTCTTCCGCGTTTCAGGCAGGTGTTTTTTACAGGAACAAAGATGCAGTAATCTTAACAACCGGATTTGAATTTAATCATCGCTTGTTACTAGGCATCAGTTACGACATAAATGTTTCACAATTAAGGAAGGCAAGTAATTTGCGTGGCGGTATTGAATTCTCGTTAATTCTAACAAACTTACGTGCTTCTAAATTGCATACTAAATACTAATTGAAAAATATTAATCACATATTAAAATTTGTACTATTAATTTTCATTGGTACTCAGCTTAGCGCTCAAGACATTCACTTTTCTCAGTTCTATGAATCGCCTTTGTTATTGAACCCTGCTGCTGCGGGATCTAGTCCAACTGATTTTAGATTCGTTGTGAATTATAAAAACCAATGGAAGAGTATTGGAACACCTTATAAAACCGCTGCTATTTCATATGATCAAAGATTTTACCTCAACAAAAAGAAAAAAGGCAATCATCTAGGAATCGGCATAAACTTATTTAATGATAAAGTTGGATTAAGCACTTTAACAACAAATCAAATGAACCTGAATGTTGCTTATCATTTGTTTTTTTCACGATTTAGCAGTCTATCTGTAGGTGCGCTGGGTGGGTATTTTCAAAGAAGTGTAGATCCTTATGATTTAAAATGGGACAGACAATACAATGGAAAGAATTATGATGCCTCTAGAGCAAATGGTGAAAATATCCCATATCAAAGTATTGCCAAATTTGACGTTGGTGCTGGAATATTATATCAATTCTACCAAAAGTCTATCAGAACCAAATTTGAAATTGGCGGTTCAATGATGCATATTACCAAGCCGAAATATAGTTTTTATAATTCAGACCCTTCTCTTTCTTATAAATACACCGGACATATGAATTTACAATTCAAAGGTGGTGAAGATTTAATAATCATGCCTGCGGCATTATTTACCTTGCAGGGAAAACAAATGGAAATTACTGCCGGTAGTAATTTCAGAATCATGCTAAGCGAGGAAACAAGAGATAAAGTTATCTTAAACACCTTTACCTTAATATCGTCAGCAATCCAGTTTGGAGCGTTCTATCGTGTA
>JBFWYJ010000385.1:0-3434 GCA_050186555.1 Bacteroidia bacterium | reverse complement strand
CACATTGTACTTGGCGAGAAAGAGTTTACTCATCAAGGTTGGATTTATTACATTCCTAAAAAAAGCACCGAACTATTCAGGGTGAGAAAAGAAAATATAAAATCATTTAAAGAATTTAAAAATGAAAAACCTTAGAAACATTAAATACATCGTGGTGCATTGCACCGCAACACCTCCAACAACAACTGTTGAATCCATAAAAAAATATTGGAAAGAACAACGTGGTTGGGGCGATACTCCGGGGTATCATTACTTGATCCAACGACATGGAAACATTGTGCAACTGTTGGATGAGAGTAAAAACAGCTACGGAGTTTATGCACACAATTCCAATTGCATCAGCTTGGCTTACATCGGTGGTATTGATAAAGATGGCAAACCGCAAGACAACAGAAGCGATGCACAAAAGCACTCCATGTTTGATTTGATAGTTTCTCTTACCGAGAAATATCCGCAAGCACAAGTGTTGGGGCATCGTGATTTCGCAGGAGTAAAAAAAGCCTGTCCATGTTTCGATGTAAAGAAGTGGCTTGGTGAGTATGAACCCGATTTAGGAAACGCTGCATAATGTTTCTGTCGAAGATCAAGGGAATTCTACGAAGCAAAGGATATGAACTCTACACAAAACCGAATCAACTAAATATAGTCGGGATCAGGTCAACAAGTACCATCCCAAACAGATTTGATGATGAGATTCATGTCTTTTATAAAGTAGCACCATTAAAGTGGCATTACCATGTCTACAAGGTCACGACTGATCCAGGTACTTTTTGGTTGCGTAATCCTATGCAACCTCAAGGTACAGCCATCTTAGCTCAAGGACAATATAAGGGTGCGTACAGAATCGGTTTGCATCAGGGAAAGTACAAAGCATTGGTTCAGGTAAAGCCAATAACTGTAATAAGAGATTACGACCGAGATGCAAAACTTGATTTTAGAAATGGCACAAAGAGCAAAGGATTGTATGGCATTAATATTCACCGTGCAAGTTTAAATGGCATCACAAAGCAAGTGGATAAATACTCAGCCGGATGTCAGGTGTTTGCAAACATCAATGAATTCAAGGAGTTCTTGAGTTTGTGCGAAAAGCACTTGGCTTTATACGGTAACAGTTTTACTTATACGCTGATTGATTTCAGAGCGGTGAAGCGACTAAGTTTTAAACGTTGGGCAATCGGAACGGTAACAGTAGCATTGGGATTAACAGCCCTGTGGGGAATTCTAACAAGGAAAAAGAAAAAACAAAAATGAAAAATCAATTCATATCAGCATTAGCACAGTTGCTAAAAGACAAAAATGGAAACCACAGTCTGCGAGAAGTAGTAACGATCCTGTTTGTGATTGTGCTGCTTGTGAGTTGGATCGCAGAACAGTTCTTTGAAATGAAAATGCCCGAACATATGTTTTATGGCTTTATCAGCCTTGTGGGAGCAGGTTGCTTCGGGTACAGTATCGAAAAAAAACAAGTGTAAAATTTAAAACTAATAAATATGAAACAAATAATTTCTGCCTTTTTAATAGGCATCATGGTTTGCCTCGTTGCGGTCAATAGCTGTAGCGACAAACCCAAGCAGGTAAATGTAAAGGAAATCAAACAGGAGATTAAATCCTCCGGCAATAAAGCGGTAGCAATTCAGCAAAACTATCAGAAAGAGAAACAAGAATTTACCAAAGTTGCCGATTCCTTGAAAACTGAAAACGAAAAGCTGAGTGTGAAACTGCAAGTAGCAAGAGCATTGCTAAAAAAACAACAGACAGTAGTGGTGAGCAATATTCCTTGTGACACGTTAAAAAAGGAAGTCGTTGTACTCAATCAACTATGCAATGAGCAGGATAGTTTATGCGGTCTTTCCATCAATTCACTTAATCGGTCGGTTGCAATCAGGGATTCACAAATTGTAATGTGCAACAGGAGTTATCTCTCCATGTTTGATTTACAAAAAGAGAATCAGCAACGACAACAGCAATTAGCCGATGAGTTGAATACATCTTACAAACAGAACAGAAAAAAGCGTTTTGAAAACAAGATGCTTTCCTGCGGCCTTATGATTATGGCAGGAATTACAACAACATTATTTATTAAATCACAAAAGTAACAATGAAAGAGAAAACAATCGTTTCAACCGCCACCCTTGCAGCTTCTCTCCTAATGTATTTTTATGCGAAGAGTGCTCAGAAGGATGCTATTCCCTATGTTATGGTTGGCGGTTTCATGGGAGCAATCATTGGTGAGAGTATCTATGAATATTTTAACAAAAACAAAAAACAATAACTATGGTAGTTACAATTGAGAATAATGGTGCGAGTTTAAAAATCACCGAAGACGGTGCATCTCGCTTTGTACTGAAATATCAAATCCGTGAAGTGGAAATCGTAAGAGACACTATCATAAAGATTGATATCGGTCAGGGAGCATTGAATAACATTTACTTCGATCAGTTAGATGTTACAGTTCCGGCATCACCATCGGTGGAAGCACTTCGTGACTTGATTATGGGAATGCTTCAAACCAATGTTACAGGCACATCAACAGAAGCAAAACAAACAGAAGAGATCGGAGAGATTAAAATTCTTCAAGGTGCTGTGAATGATTTAAAAACAAAAGTAAATTCTTTGGATGATAAATTATTCTTTCAGCCATCATTAGTTGATGAGGGAAATGCAAATGTTGTTTATAACGGATTTGCTTTACCGGGTTCGGCAGTTGATGCTGCTGTATGGGCAATTCAAAAAGTGTCAAAAGCAAACGGTGTGTACTCCTACAAGTGGGCAGGAGGAACTAAATCCTTTGATAAAATTTGGAACAACAGATCAGCATTAATCTATAGCTAAAATCAAAGAGCCTCATTCGAGAGGCTCTTTATTCAATTTTTAAAAATGAAAACACCAATAACATACTACGGAGGGAAACAAACCCTATTAAAATACTTGCTGCCCTTAATTCCGCAGCACCGATTATACTGCGAACCATTCTTTGGTGGTGGTGCTGTATTCTTTGCCAAGCCTAAATCAGAGGTGGAAGTGATTAATGACATTAATGGAGAGATCGTAAACTTTTTTAAAGTGATCAAAACAAAATTCCCTGAACTACAAAAAGAAATCAAAGCAACATTGCACAGTCGTGAACTTTATAAAAAAGCGATGGTTGTCTATGTAAACCCGGATTTATTTACGGATGTAAAACGTGCGTGGGCTTTGTGGGTATTAACTAATCAAGGCTTCGCAGGAATGATAGGTTCGTGGGGATTTGGAAAAGATGATTCAAAGGAAGCTGCACTCGCAAATAAAAGAGATGCTTTTACAAAAGAGTACGAAGACCTGCTTGCAAAAGTGCAAGTCGAAAATAATAATGCGATCAAAGTAATACAACGATGCGATGATAAAGAAACATTTATCTACGCTGATCCACCGTATATCGGTTCGGATCAAGGTCA
>JBFWYJ010000384.1:0-3444 GCA_050186555.1 Bacteroidia bacterium | reverse complement strand
TCAGCATAACTTACGTTGGCAATATTGATCTCCACAATCCTGTTTAATTTACTGCAATTTTCCATGCGTTTTATTTAATATCTATTTTATAATCTCGTTTCTTATTTAATTTATCTCTTAGTTATAGATGATTGCTTGCGAATCTTCACTTTCACCACCATCTTCGTAAATGGTAATGGCATT
Source organism: Bacteroidia bacterium (assembly GCA_050186555.1). Classification (GTDB taxonomy): domain Bacteria; phylum Bacteroidota; class Bacteroidia; order B-17B0; family Aurantibacillaceae; genus Aurantibacillus. The sequence continues at coordinate 3,261 of JBFWYJ010000384.1, read as the reverse complement.
TACAATGTCTAATAAATAATTATAAGCATCCAGTACTTTATACGTTTCTGTTTTTTCATCTTCCAACTCCAGATAAGAATCCCTGTGCATTAAATCACAAATCTCCCTTACTTTATTGTAAAGTGTTTCTGAACGGTAAAGCGGAATTTTCTGCAGCTTTTGTTTCAAACGAACATTGGCATTACACTCTTCTGCAATTTCTGCCGGACGAAACCTGCTGCCAATGGTGATTTTATTATCCATACTGGATAATAAATCCACAATATCGATGTATCGCTCGAAACGCTCTAATTTCTTTTCCAAATCAGAGTTTGGTTCAGTGGTCTTAGAAAAATAGAAGTAATTATTTCCGCGTTCGATGTTATAACGAATCACATTAAAATATGCTTGCAAGCGATCAAAATTATCCGGATTGTTGATGATATCGTATAAACGATTCATACCATCTCTGGTTCCGTTACTTGAAATAAAATTTCCCTTAGCCATGATATTGAATATATCATGCGTTTGTTTTGGTAAATTGAAATCTTCTGCTGTCATGTCTCTTTTTTATGCTTGTTCTTTTTTTGTTTTTTCTTTTTGCTTAACCGGCATTATCAAAGTATAGCCAAGTCTTTTCTTGTTGTTATTCTGATCTTCGTAATCATGATACTGCAAACGATACAGAAAGTCCAGTTTGTTTTGGTATTCCATACTAATCTCTACAAAAAGAGACAGCCTGTCGTCTAGTTTTATTTCACCAAGTGATTTTGGAAATTTGTATTGAATTAAAAATTCAAACAGATTTAATTTGTTCTGATTGATAAATCTACTCACCAATTTTTCCGTATCAAGCTTGATTTGCTTTTCAAGTCCCTTTTCTTTGAAATTCTTGGCCATTTTATCGGCCATTCCACGCACCATCAACCTGGTTAACTTGTATTTCTCAGCTACTTTCTGACAAATGATATGTCCTTCATCCGTGTAAAGAAAATCAACAGCAATTTTGGTTTTTGGACTCTTGATGCCGTTATGTTTAAGGGTATTGATATTGGCAACAACCTCACGGAAATTGGTTTTGAAATAAAGTTTACTATGGTCTTTAACTTCTTTCAACTTCTGAGCCTTTTTGTAGACATCCAGCTGGAACTGAATTTTGTTGATGAAGTCTGTAATATCTGTTTGAATTTCAATTAAGAAATCGAGATTTTCAATTAAGCCTGCTTTGAGATTTTGAACAATTCCATACAATTCGGTGTCGTTTGTAAGTGCAAATAAATTTCTCGTTTCTTCAATAACCTCATTTGTTTTGTCTATAAAATCTATAATCGTATCGCGCTTTTCTCGGTAAGCTTCCAGCTTTTGCAGTTTGATACGGTAATTACTTTCGTTTTTGTAAGTGTCATCAACATTCTTCTGTAATTTGATAATTTCTCTTGTAAGGGTAGCGTTGATGCGTTTAAGGTATTTTTTGATGTTTCTTAAGAAACGTAATTCTCGCGCTTCTTTGTAGAATAGGATGTGACGATTCAACTCGTTGATGTAATCGTTGATGAAGCCGGGTGTAACTTCGCCAATTTCCATGAAATCTTCGAACATAGCCACTACAGCGTCGTTTAAGCTTACGATATTTTCGTATTCGTAAACCAGTTCTAATGATTTCAGTTTTTGGTATTGTTCCGGAGTGATGTCATCACGAGATAACAATTCATTAACCGTTATATTATCCCGGTTGGCGAATAGAAATTCTACTACGCCCCGGTTATGGTATAACTGAGAGAGAATGTCATTGACATTGACCTGTAATGAAGCCATTTATTTGTTGTTTTTTATACGGGGTTCCTTATCCTCCTAAAAATACGAAGCATGGACGGGGCATGAAATTTCCTTTATTAACAAAAAACGGAGTAATTAACGATTTGATTGTGATGTGCTCTGGATGACAGATTAATAGAGGCTTTCAATTAAACTAAACAGTTTAAATAACTTTTCAACACCTGTTATACAATGCTAACAGGTTGTTGATAAATGTGCTCCATTCGTATTTTGTCTTTTCTTTTTTGACAGCCTCAGTCATGGATTTTTCCCGATTTTGACTAAAATAATCTATGATACTTTCAGATATTTTGTTTGGATCGAAATCAACGCAGTAACCGCAAACCCCATGCGGAACAATTTCTGCCAAGCCGCCTACATTTGTCACTAACAGTGGTTTATCATAATAATAACTAACCATGGATACTCCGCTATTAGTAGCATTACGATAGGTTTGGGCTACCAAATTGCTGGCACAAAAATACAAACGCACATCCTCATTTGGGATAAATTTATCATGCAGTATAACATGTTCGCCCAGGTCCAATTTTTTAATCAAATTTAAATAAGGTTCTCTGTCTTCGTAAAATTCACCTGCAATCAGCAATTTAATTTTATCCTTTTTAATTTGTGGATGATTCATTGCTTTCAATAAAACATCCAATCCTTTGTAATGCCTGATTAAACCAAAGAACAAAATAATTTTATCGTCTTTCTTTAATTTAAGCTGTTCTCTTGCTTCTTGCATTTCAATGGCTTTGCCATAAGTCTCATACATAGGATGAGGCGAATAAGTTTTATTGTCTGTTTTGGTGAAGGCAGAAATGTCTTCCATTACTTTTCTGCTCATCGTAATAAATCCATGGCATGATTTGATAAAATAATTGGTGAATGCTTTATCGCCAATCCTTTTTTCATGCGGGAAAATATTATCGGTAAGTGCCAGAACTTTTGTGTGTTTTCTAACTCTTCTTCCTATAGTACCTAATGCCGGACCAAAAAAAGGCAACCAAAAACGAAACAAAATGAAATCCGGTTTTTCTCTTTTGATAAATCGTGCTGTTTTGAACCAGGAAAATGGGTTGATGGTATTAATTAACGTATGAATCTTCAAATTATCGGGTCTGTTACCGCTTTCATCAAATTGAGAAGAACCCGGAAATAGAAAATTTGGATATTGTAGTGAATAGGAAATGATTTGTGCGTCATGCCCCGCCTTCATTAATTCCTCACATAAATTTTCATTAAACTGCGCCGGCCCGCCACGTAAAGGGTAGGCAGGACCAATGATGAATATTTTCAGAGAATCTTTCAATCTTTTATTTCTTACCTGCCACACATTCTAATAAATCCGCTTCCTGTAAATGTTTGTTTGCTACAGCCATGAGTTCTTCTGAAGTAACATTATTAACAGCTTGAAAGAAATTATCAAAATAATCGTAATCTAAACCAAACATCCAAACGGCT
>JBFWYJ010000383.1:0-3475 GCA_050186555.1 Bacteroidia bacterium | reverse complement strand
CAAAGCAAAAAATTAGTATGGATATTGATGATTATTCAGTTAATAATTTCATACAGCCGTTTTTACCTTGGCTTTCATTATGTTTCTGATGTATTAACAGGAATGATATTTGGATTAATTGCAGCTCTAATTTCATTAAAATTCTTATCATTTCTAAAAGGCAGATTTAATGTTTAAAGAAATTTTCTGGTTTTTACTTATTGTAAATGGAATTGTTTTCGGACAGTTGCCGTCTACAGCAATTATTAAGTTCAAAATTGTAAAAGGAGATAAATACACTATAAGTGAACCTAAGCATCTATCTAAAAGAAAAGGGTACAATAATCAACCGTCATTTAGCAAAAGTGAGAAGCAAATTATTTTTGTTTCCGATAGTAGCGGTAACCAAACAGACATCTATTCTTTGAATATTAAATCAGGAAAATGGAAGCAGCTTACCAAAACAGAAGAGAGTGAGTATTCACCACAGTATCATGAAGACGGCATTACATGTGTTAGGGTATTAAAGGATAGCTCGCAGGTTTTGCAAACCTATAATGCGAAAGCAAATGAGTTTCTTTCGGATCGATATATTAACATCGACTCAATTGGTTATTATGAATTTTTAAATGGCGACACATTATTATATTATAAATTAACCGAACCGCATACTTTAAGAATGAAAGATTTTTCAAATGGTAATGAGATAGTAATTTGTAAGCAACCGGTTAGATCATTTAAAAAAATTAACCGACATTCTTTTGTATATGCTGTTTCAGATTCTCTGCAAACCATGTACTTTGTTTTTGAAACTGTAACAAAGTTGTCGGAGTTAATTGGTCGTTCAGAGTTTAGAGGCGAAGATTTTATTTACCACAACCAATTGGGTTTACTTGTTGCGCATGGCACAAAAATATTTTCATTGAAAACGGAAAATAATTGGAAACTTTTATTTGATTTGAATGAGTTTGGCGTCAGGCATATTTCAAGATTTTTAATTGATAAGAAGATTAGTTCATTAATTATAGTAGATAAGATAGATTGACACTTGTCTTTATATATTTCACAGTAATTCTTCTGTTGTGTGGATGGAAGAATTATTTCGGATTAGCACATAAGTTTCCATTTGGGAAATACCATTTACATTTAGGTTTAGTGATAAAATTAATCGGCGTATTCGGTTTTTTTTATGTGTTTGAAAAAATTCTTTCAGACAACAAAAATTATGATGCGAGGGTTTATTTTAATGACGCTTATTTATTACATCAACTTGTTTTCGAAGACCCTTTAGAGTATATCAAAATATTATTCGGTTTTCAAAATGATCAACATCTCTCAAAAGTCGCACAAGATTACATTAATCAAACAACAAATTGGGATGAAGGGATGTCCTGGAGAATTATTTTTAATGATAACAGAACAGTAATAAGATTTCACTCAGTCGTACATTTATTTTCAAACAATAATATTTATGTCCATGGACTTTTCTCATCTTTATTTGGTTTTATTGGTTTACTCATTATTTATACGTCGTTCATTAAGGAAAAGTCAAAATTAAATTTGCTAACCTATTATTCAATGTTATTGTTTCCAAATTTATGGTTCTTTACTTCAGGCATTTTAAAGGAGCCGCTTTTGATTTTTAATATTTCCCTTGTGATTTTATTAACCAAATACCTTGTGAATACTGTCGGTGTGCTTAAGAAACTATTAGCGCTGATTTTTATTATTGGACTATGTTTGAGTTTAAAGTTCGCAATCACATTTATGTTCTTTTTATTGTTTTTTATTTATCTGATGGTGCAAACTAGAATTCAGAATTATAAAAGCGTTAGCATTGTTGTGTTGTGCTTTATTTGCATGTTAATATTTGGTGTTTTATTTGTAATTGGAAATAAAACCAGCGTTATCGCCTTCATGAATAAGAAACAAACTGAGTTTAAAGATCAGATGGCCGGCGGCATATTTTTGAAGGACCACACGAAGTTTGTAAGATTAAAATATAACTGGAATAATGTGTTGAAAGATTCGGATACAAGCTATAAAATAAAAAAGGGCACTGAATACGTTTACTGGAATGATAATAATCAAAAAGACACTTTGTTTTGTAATAGTAATATAGATGACACTACGAGATATAAATTGATTTATGTTATTGAGCCTGCCAATACAGGATATCAAATTCATAGAATTAATGGATTTAGCGATTTTTTTTCAGCGGCAATTAAGGCCATAGGAATGACAACGCTATTCCCATTGAAATGGAACGGTTTGTTGAACATAGTAGTGTCAATAGAAAATATTTTGATTACTTTAATAATAGGAATTTGTCTCATCGGGTTGTATTATAATAAATCAAGAGCATTAATTACTGTTATATTAATCTTTACATTTTTATTTTTGTATATCATTGGATTTTCAACCCCAAATACGGGTGCAATAATTCGGTATCGCATCATTTTAATACCGTTTTTGTTAATTGGCTTAAACAGTGTTTTGAAGGAGTATTATGAGAGCAAAAGAATTCGTTGAGATAGTAAGGCAAGAACTAGTGCCTTGTGCGAATAGAGTGGAGGCAAAAGCAATGGCCAAATACATGAAGAATAAATTTTCATTTTTAGGGATTAAAAAACCTATTTGTGTAGAGAAAACGAAGTTAGTATTTAATGAGGTAAAGTCTGATTTGACAAGTGATTTAATCATTGAAATAATGAAGTTATTTTGGAAGTTGGAGCATCGAGAGTATCAGTATGTAGGACTTAACTTACAGAAGAAGTATAAAAAATTTCTGGACAAGAGTGCGTTCAAAAAATTGGAGTACTTTGTTGTAAACAAAAGTTGGTGGGACACTGTTGATGGCTTGTCGGTTCATGCTTATGGTGCTTTAATTTTAAAGTATCCTGAGCTTAAGTCTGAAATGGAGAATTTATTGACCAGCGAGAATCTTTGGTTAAGGAGGGTATCAATCATCCATCAGCTTGGATTTAAAAATGCTACAGATATAGAGTTCTTGGAAAGAGCCTGCAAGACATGCATGCACGAAAGCGATTTTTTTATACGTAAAGCAATTGGTTGGGCATTACGGGATTACTCAAGAACAAATCCTGATTTTGTAATAAATTTTGTTCAACAAAATGATAAATTTCTTTCTGGATTAAGTAAACGAGAAGCTACCAGATTGATAAATAATTAGTTTGTTAAATTCAGTATCTTTAGCTTTTTATGGGCGTATTTAGAAAAAAATCTATTGAGCAGGTTTTAAAATCTGCTTCAGATGGTTCTCATGGCGAAACATTAGCAAAGCACCTTGGTGTTAAGGACTTGACTGCTTTTGGTATTGCGGCAATTATTGGAGCAGGAATATTTTCAACTATTGGAAAGGCAAGTGCAGAAGGAGGTCCTGGCGTAATTTTCCTATTTATTTTTACCGCTCTTGCTTGTGGATTTGCCGCATTCGCTTACGCAGAATTTGCTTCTTTAATTCCGGTTAGCGGCA
>JBFWYJ010000382.1:0-3480 GCA_050186555.1 Bacteroidia bacterium | reverse complement strand
CAATTCACTCTTGAATTTCTTTTAATTGAATAAAATGAAGAAATTTTTTCTGTTTTTGGATTGTATTTATGGTATGAATCATAACTATATACAAGAAATGTACTATCCTCTAATGTCAAGAATGCAAAGCCGGCAATACGATCATGTGGACTTGTCATCTTAGATTTAATGAACTCATTACTACTTACGTGTTTTTGAAAGGCATAACCGGAAGCAAATACGTAATATGTATTCTGTATCTTATTTATAAAATTAATTGGTCCCGGAAGTTGAAATAAAGATTCATTTTTCAAGTTTTTAATTGTGCCGTCTTCGAAACAAATGAATACTTGGTCTTTGTCTGAATACATTGTACTTATATTCTGAGTTTTGTCTGATTCGAACAGTTTAATTAAATTAAAGTCTTTTATGTGAATCAATCCACTTTCCCGAGTTGTATACCAAAATCCATTTTCATGATCTTTTAACACAGAGGTGACGGTGTTCCCCTCCAATATTTGGTGATTTAGTATAGCGGAATCGCTAGTTAATTTGTATCCAAAAACACCCATATTAATTGTGCCAATCCAAAGAATGGAGTCAATGTAGTTTACTGATGTTGGTATACCCATAGGCTCAATATTATACTTGAAAACGTCACCAAAAAAGATACGGACATGTCCACCATCAACTAAAGCGATTTTTCCATTATCAAATATTTTTGAATATGGTGCTTGATTTGTTGGCTTAGAACTACTTAAATGAATTATTTTTTCCGGTTTGTTTTCAATTTGCATATGAATTTTATATCGAATGGAAGAGTCGGTATAAATCCTATAGGTTATTACGTTTCTATTTACTATTCGTAAATAAGTTTGCATTATTTTATTGTTCGAAAAATTTTTACTGAAATGATTTATCATTCTGCCACTTGAGTCCAGTTGGAAATGACCTATCGAAGTACCTAGGTGAATGTTATAATCTTTATCTAATGAAATTGAATAAATTCTTGTATTTGCTTGGAAGTAATTATTTTTTATTTCATCTAAAGGAACCTGAACAATAGAGTCATTTTCAATATAGAATAGCTGAGCATATTTACATTCTCCATAAATTCTACCATTTGAAAGTTCATGAATGTGATAAACTTCATTATTGGGTAAGCCATTATTTGTGTTAAAAACTTTAAACGTTCTACCGTCATATTTTACTAGACCGTTATTAGTAGTAATCCATAAATAATGATTCGAATCTTCAATAATTTGGTAAATTTCATTTGACGGCAAGCCATCATCAATGGTTAGGTATTCTTTTACGTAGGATTCCCAATTTTGGGATTTCATACTTACCACCAAGAATGATGTAATGAAAATAATATGAATAATTCTATTCATTTTGACTCCTTAAAGATATAGTCAATAATGGAATTTGTTCCATTTATTATGCAGAATACGAACTATTTCAGCCAAATACTAATTTGGTGTTATGTAAAAAGTGGAAAATAAAGCATTTATCATCTTATTAATGGTTAGTGTAGGTAACTATGTACAACCAGTCATTCAAAATTAAGGCAGGCAGAATTGATTCAACGGACTAACTACCAACGTTAAATTATGCTGAATAATAATTATTGTAGCAGATTAATCACTTTACAAAGGGAATTGTTCTAATAAAACTGATATTTAAACAATTCTTAAAATTTATACTATTATGAAAAACACTATTCTTTTTCTTATTATTTCAGCGATTTTATTTTCTTGCGGTGGATCTGCCCCTAAAGAATACAAGCTGGACAAATTTGACATCAGTATGTTAGTACCGGAGCTTAAAAAAAATCCTGAATTCAAAGAGTTGACATTTGACAAAATGCTGGGTAAATATGAATTTAGGGTAGATAAATACAGAGTGAATATTGTCGAAATAGAAGAGTCTATTTATCCTGAAAACATTAATACCCTTTCAGAAGCTATATCAGCGGGCGAAAAATTTGATGGATTAATGAAAGGTGATAAATATCCTAATGGAACCATTACCATGCCCAATGGAGCTTTTGGTGTTCTTTATAGCAAAAAAGGTTCAAGCGGAAAAGCTGTAAAAGACTATATTTTTTATTTTAAGAAAGGAAACAGGTACTTCAGAATTGTACCTGTATTAAATAATGATCTTGAAGGTTTAGATCAACAATTAGCAATGATAGAAAGCTTAAAATAAAAGCACTTTTAATAAAATAAGTAGTTTTGGATTAAAAGGCATCATAAATGAAATATTTTAAATAAAGTTATTCTATCCTAGACTATATATTTTGAGACGTAATCAACGGTATTCATTTTTATTTAACGCAAAGAGCACCTTCCGACTGAAGGTGCTCTTTGTTAAACTAACTTCTTCTACTCCTTAATAAGTTTAACTACCATTTTATTGTTGCTTTCCTTTTCACCAATATGAACAAAATATATACCTTGATTGAGATCCAATGTATTTAAACTAATTTTAGAAATAGTTTTGTAAATATTTTGTCGTATTAATTTCCCTTCTACATTGTAAATAGCAAAATTTATTTCTCCATATACTCTTTTCAAATCTATGGTAACAATATCACTTGTTGGATTTGGGTAGACTAAAACTTCGGATTGCAGATTGTTCTCCACTATTCCTGTCGACACATAACTTAAATGATGGTCAGGATAAGCAAATCCAAATGCAATGTTAGGATTCCATTTTCCATATGTCCATATGCCGGCAGAGGGGTCTGTGTAAAGAGGACTAATGCCAGACCATCCATAATATTCCTCATCACCAAGGTCTGCGTTGCGGTAATATCTAATTTCAAGGTGCATATGAGGCCCTCCCATAGTTCCGGAATATAAATTCTTTGCTACTAAATCTCCTTTGTTAACCACAACCCCGTTCATTTGCAAACCTGCGGCTGAGTCCAGATCTAAATCTAAATGAGCATAGATTGTCACAATTTTGCCAAGTATATTGCCAAGACTATCTTTTATGTCATTTTTAATTGTAAGATAGTGCCTGTATTTTGTTGAGTTTTTAAATGTATTAACCGTACCATCATGGGCGGCATACATATTCACAAGCGTTTGATTTGTGCCGACGTGCAAATCAATTGCAGGATGGTGCTCCGCAGTGCCACCAGGTCCTTTTCCGGCACCCCAGTCCCCATTAGTTGGCGTACTAATTGCTGGCAATTGACCTAAAGAATCTTTTAACGGATGTCTGAATGGTATCTGATGCGCAAAATGAACCAGTTTATTAAGATCAGTTCTAAACATACCACCTGAAGGAGTGTTATAATACTGTGGAGTTAACATATCCTGATTAGGATAGCTTTCATTATCAGGATACACCTGAGCTTGGCAATTTATAGCACTATATACTAAAGTAATTGCTGTTAAAATTATTCTTTTCATGTTTATCATATTATTATTTTATACTTCTTTTATCTCAAAATTCGTAAATAGTCGCTATCAATCTAATTCTTTATTG
>JBFWYJ010000381.1:0-3497 GCA_050186555.1 Bacteroidia bacterium | reverse complement strand
TAATATTGTAAACCGACTCAAACCAATATATTCCTGGCGAGCCGGGCTGGAATATGTTTATCGTTCCGCTTGGGGCTCCCACATAAACTGTATTTGTTCCCACTATTTGAAACCAATTGGTTGTCACGTTTGGACCCATATTACTGGTGCCGGTAAATGTGCTGGCAGCTACACTGCAGGTAATGTTTACTGCTGTCGGCGTGACAGCAACTGTAGGCGAGGTAAAATCCTGATAAATGGTAAATGTTTCTGTATGTGTACAACCTGTTGAACTGCTTCCAACAACTTGTCCGGTACAGCTTGTAGTGAAGTTATGGCTTGAACCTGTAACAGTTGGTGAACATGATGGAAACCATGTGTAAGTTAATGGCACACCATTGGTAACACTTGTGGTTAATAAAACATTTGGATTGTTGCAAGTGATTGTATAATCATTACTTGGGTTAACGATAACAAATGTGGCGGGTTGAGGAATTGGCGCTACACTAAAACTCGCTGTTGTTGTACAGCCATTTGCTGTTGTTATGGTGACGTTGTTTATCCCGGGTGTTAATCCTGCAGCAGTTCCACTATTCACTGTTGTTACTGTTGAAGGCATGGGGCTCCAATTTACTGTGTAGTTCGGTGAGCCGGGAGGATTAAAACTTACATTTAAGTTTACACTGTTGGTTACAATGTTTGAGCAAGAAGCGTTCATCACGCTTGGCGAAACTACAGGTGAAGGCATTATTGAGACAGTAGCAAGCGCAGATTGGGTAATAACAGTGCTCACAGAATTAGTACCAGTAATGTATAAAGTATAAACAGAGCTACTTGTTGGGTTAACCGTAAAATTAGGTGAGGATTGTGTTTGTCCACCCGGTTGAATTGAATAAGATGGGTTTGAAAATCCGTTTGGATTAGAAATGCTTATAACTGCAGATGATCCGGCACAAATTGAAGTATTAGTATTAGGAGGATTAATTAAGCATAATGTATTTGTACTGGGTGTGCAGGTTAAACAATTTGTTCGATAATACATCCCGGCTAATATCATAGAGTAGCAATCTGAACCATTAGGTCCAACATTATAAATGGCTGATGTCTGTGCAGGAACAGGAGCTGCACCAGGATCTACAATAAAATTCCATACTTGTTGTTGTGCGGTAGTAAGCACATAATTATTTGAAGCACTATTCAAATTAATGTTAGTGTTAGCCATTTTTTGCAGATCACTAACTGCTAAAAAATTAGTGTAGTTTGTTACAGTTCCACATACATCAAATCCTGTGATTGTACTAGTAACAGGACCAGGTGGCCTAGTTTGACAACCGTCCGCCAATACAATACTACCGGTATAACTTTGAGCCTGATCTGAATAAATAACAATTAATATAGCGCCATCTGCATCATTCCCTGCGATTGGTGGGTTGGTTGGTATTCCAGAAATGATATAATTACCGTTACCCGCTATTATTGAAGTTACATCAGCTCTGTATGCATAGGAACCGCCATAACCCCAACACTTGTCACTATGTTGACCAATGATTGTCATCGGGAAAGTTCCACTTACCGAATTCGGATTTGTAACAGATGCGGTTATTGCAATCCCATTGCCTGATGTTCCAACATAAAGAAAAGCTTTCTCCACTTGTGCACAAGCAGGTAAGCCAGAAATATTAAATGCAGCAGGTTGAGTTACGCCAACCTGAAAAGAAAAACCTCTTTTATATAAGGGATTACTTGCATAGGCGAAATTTAAACCGCATTTAGTAAGCGTATAGGAAGTAGCTATTACACCATTACCATTATTAACCTGGTTCGGACCACCAGTTTTAGGATTTGAAATAGTGTTAAGATATTCAGGTGTACCCGGAATAGGATTTTGGGCCCTTACAATTGACAAAGAAGCCAAAAGTAAGCCAAGAATAATTTTCCTCATAGCAATTAGATTTATCCTAAAGATAGCACAAAATCTAAGATCAGCAAATTGAATTTACTTACAAGTTCCTTGATATTCTTTTTTAACACCGGGATTTTCTAATACCTGAAATGTCATGTATGGGTCGCCAAACAACTTACAATATCTAGTAGGATTCTTCTCTTTTGCAAGAACAAGTCCATGAGCAAATGTGCGAGAATAATATTTTTCCGGAACTCTGCTCGCACAGCTAACGTACATGTAAATTAATTCTTCCTTCACGTCCTTCTTTCTTAAATAAGGCTCTAACAACGTTGCTGCATATCTATAGTCTTTACTTTTACTAAAAACATAAGCCAATTTTAAAGCATTCTGCCAACTTGCATCTTTAATATTAAAAAATGATTTGATTCTTGAAATACATGCATCAATTTGTGCATCGGCATTCTCAACAGTATCAAGACTTTCCATGATACGAAACTGCCACTCAATATTTAAACCGTTTACGTAAGAGCTATCCAGTTTACCGTATAATCCGTCGATATTCGTTTGCACTTTAGATTGGTGTTCCGGATCTCCGACGTTCTCGTCTAATTGCAACTGACAAAACACCTGATTATACAGGTAAATAGGGTTATTAGGGTCTAATTTTAGCAATCTATCAAAAGTATTGAGATCGTCTTCATCAACACTATTTTGCACAAGATATTTATAGTAAACCTGATTGTTTACGAATGCACCATAAATTTTATTCTCGGCAATGCCAAGACTATCAAGAATTGACATTGGATACCTTCCCTCTGCAATTCGTTTACCAATAAATTCCATTATTTTGTACGCTTGGCTGAAATTATTTGCTTTTAATGCTTTTTTAAATGATATCTCAGCAAACTTAATTTCCTTATCCCCGGTTACGTCATATGTAACGTCCATTACTATCTGCGCAAAACGCTCCTTTGCAAGGATTGGTTCTAATTTATCTTGTAGTTTTTTATCACTGTTAATGGTCTTAATGGCTTTCTCTTTGCCCATATCAACGAGATAAGCAAATTCACCATCTTCATTCTCAAGCATGAACAGACCCCAACTATCTTTTGTTTCTATATTTGGTTTTATTTGTGTTTGCTGTCTGCTTTGCAAAACTTTTGTCACGCTTTCAGCGCGTTTTACTTGAAGCTTAGCATTGGCTGCCGCATCTCCTTCTATAGATGAAAAAGCATAAATATATAATCCGTCAATGATAAAATCCGGCTCATTCATTGCTTTAATGAATGGTTGTATATCTTCATCCTTAAATTCGTATTTATTTTTCTCGAACGGAATATTAAAAGTAAGAATTGAGCTTTCCGAGCGAGGTTCAAAAGCGGGTTTTAACTTGGTGGAACCAAGCGCAGGCATAATACCAATAGGTGTATTACTATCTATGTTTCCGTTTTCAATATAACCTCTGGTAACGGTTTTACAGTATTTCTTGTCTTGTACAACAATTAAGTTCAACTCATAAGGTTCCTTTAATTTTTTTAAGTCTTTCTTTTTTAATTTCCCCATACATACTTTAATTCCCTTTACCTTCGATCTCTTGGATTTTTTTACATCC
>JBFWYJ010000380.1:0-3504 GCA_050186555.1 Bacteroidia bacterium | reverse complement strand
TCTTCGTCTTTCCCGGAAATATTGGTATATGTATGATGCAAAACGTTATGTTGAATTTGCCAGTTCAAAGGACTTCCACCCAGCATGTACATGGTGTACGAAAGCATTTGATTGATCTTTGGATTTTTCGAATAAGAACCATGATTTGCATCATGCATAATTGAAAAACCAATACCTGCCATCCCTACGCCCATTATAAGAAATAAGCCTATAACCTGCCATCCGGTAAACGGAAATACGTTAAACACCATTAGAGAATAAGGAACCAGATAAATTGAAAGCATCACAATGGTTTTGATAACCATTTTATAATTTGCGTTTCTAGAAATATTGTTCGTTTTAAAATATGAATCAACCCTAGATCTTAAAGCCGGAAAGAACTGCTTGTTAGTGTTCCCAAATCGGATGATATTTTCCATATAAAAATTTGTCGCAAATTACAAAATATTTAAGCTTATACTCCAATAAAAAGTACATAATAACTAACAAATCGACGAACAAAAGCAGAAATCGGATAAAATTAAATTAATTCTAATAGACTGGCTATTAAATATTTGACGCGAACTCATTCATCTTTAGTGTAAGATTATCGCCTGTGCTAACCTTATTTTGCACCAACCATTTTGCAAAATTTGCTACAAATGCCTTTTTATCATGAATATTCATCAACTTAATCGATTTGGACTTTCCATTTTTCAGAACAATAAAAAATATTTCGTGCCGGAACTCAACTTTCTCAATTTCGCTTGCAAATATCTTTTGAATAGTAAATAGTGAAATTAAAAGGTAATTGGCGTACATATTAATGAATAGCAATTTTCTTTTTAACCTAAGAAGCAAAACAATTCCTTCAGTAATGGCAATAATCAAACAAATAGGATACAAATAAAACATTCTGGTCTGTGAGGTAAGAAGCATGATTGAAACAGAAACGAAAAATCCAATTTTTAAAAAGCTACGAGTATAAAAGATGTAAGGTGTGTAAATGTATCTGTTAACAGGTATTAAAGCGCGATAACTAGAATTGAGAAACTCGTAACAGGATAAGAATACATAAACCAAACCAAATCCTATTTGTACAAGAAGAAGCGTTTGCCACTTATACATATAACCAAACAAGCTTAACACGGTTACAATAAGTATTCCTATTAGTAGAAATGTTTTGGTAAGGGAAACAATAATTGATTTCATGTTTGCTTGGAAGCGCCAAATTACAAACTATTTGACAAACGAGAATATCATTGTTTAAAATATTCGAAACATTTAAATATCTACGATTGTAAACCTGACATGGATTAAGTAAATTTACATTCATGGTTTTTGTACACCCCCAGTTTCTTTGGGCCTTATTGGCAGTATCAATTCCAATCATTATTCATCTTTTTAATTTTAGGAAGTACAAAAAAGTTTATTTCACAAATGTGAAAATGCTTAAGGAAGTTGAACTGGAAAGCCAATCTAAAAACCGATTAAAAGAATTATTACTTCTCTTAATGAGAATTCTTGCAATTACCTGTCTTGTATTAGCATTTGCACAACCCGCTATTGTTAACAATGATCAGAATATTGCTAAAAGAACAAATCATGTTAGTATATACATTGATAATTCGTTTAGCATGGACGGTGTAAACAAGCAAGGAACCCTACTTGAAAATGCCAAAAAAATTGGAAAACAAATTGCGCAATCTTATGACCGTAATACCAATTTTCATATTGTAACAAACGATTTTGAAGGTAAGCACCAGCGTTTGTACGATAAAGATGCTATTTTGAAAGAGATCAATGAAATAAAGACTACAGCAATTTACAGAAAGTACTCCGACGTATTAAATAGACAAAAATCATTCTTTGAAGATTTACAAATGGAAGCAAAACTTTATTGCATAAGTGATTTACAAAAAAACAGCTTTGATTTCAATACTGTAAAAACAGACAGCAGCTTGAGTATTCAATTTGTGCCTGTTATAGCTAATACCGTAGATAATTTATACATCGATAGCTGTTGGTTTGATGCACCGGTTCAACTTTACGGCTTGTCTCAAAAGCTGACGGTAAGAATAAATAATAATTCTGATAAAGACATTGAAGCAGGCACCTTAACACTAAAAATTAACGGTAAACAAATTAGCATTAGCTCCTTCAAAGTTTCTAATAATTCGTCTACAACTGTCGATATACAATTTTCATTAAAAGAAAAAGGCTGGCAAAAAGGCGTGCTTTCCATTACGGATTATCCAATTACTTATGATGATGAGCTTTCTTTCACTTTTAATAGTTCTACAAATATTAATGTTGTTTGTATTAATGGAGAAATTAAGTCAGATAAAAAAGCCTTTGACGTGCTGTTTACTAAAGACAGTTTATTTACTTACCTTGGTATGAATGAAGGTGCAGTTGACTATTCAAAATTCAATATATCGGATGTAATTATTCTAAATGGTTTAGAACAAATTTCAAGCGGTTTACTTAGTGAATTGCAAAAGTTTTGCTCCAAGGGTGGAGCCATTGTTATTATCCCGGGTATAGAAACAAATATTCAAAACTATAATGCCCTTTTATCTAAATTTAACTTGCCGCAATTCGCAACACTCGACACCACAAAAACTAAACTAAAAACGCCAAGTCTTGAAAACCCCTTCTTTGAAGGCGTTTTTGAAAAAATTTCCAAGCAGCTTAATGTTCCGGAATTTAAAAAACACATTAAACTTCAAGAAAACACAAGAAACAAAGGTCGCGCTATTTACCAATACAACAATGAATCATCGTTTTTAAGTTTACATGAATTTAGTAAAGCAAAAATATTTTTGTTTACCTCGCCCTTGTCTGAAGAAGCTAATAATTTTACAAAGCATGCATTATTTGTTCCAACTTTTATCAGGATTGGCATGGAAAGCATTCAGAAAAATTCATTATTTCACAGCATAGGAAGTGATTTAGCGATAGACCTCAAAGCTCCAGTATTTGTTGACGATGCTCCAATAAAAATGCGAGCAGAAGACAATACATTTGAATTTATTCCTGAGTTACAAAAATCAAATACAGGAATTAAATTATTTATCAATAATCACATTATTATGCCCGGATTTTATCATGTAAAATTAAAAGACGACTTGCTGTCGATACTTGGTTTTAATCACAATCGAAATGAGTCGAATCTTCAGTTTCATAATATAGATTACTTAGAATCTGTCATCAACAATAATAATTGGAAAAATTGTAAAGTATTTGACACTACCGACAATAATAATTTGGATATTGAGTTGAAAGAAGGAGGGCAAGGTTTGAGGTTATGGAAGTTGTTTATCGGATTAACTTTATTATTTTTATTACTTGAAATATTGATTTTACTCCTTTTTAAAAAATTATGAGCATTTTAGTTAAAAACACTCTAATTCTGGATGACACAATCCAATACAACGGAAAACGTGTTGAAGTATTAATTGAATCCGCAAATATCAGAAAAATTGGAAAGGCAATTAATCCAAAAACAATATCTAAAACAAT
>JBFWYJ010000379.1:0-3506 GCA_050186555.1 Bacteroidia bacterium | reverse complement strand
TTGATTTTTATGATCAGGGACGAAAGGAGTTGGATCAGCATACAGAACAATTTATTGATAGAAACAAATATGCACCTGCAAGTGTAAGAGATTTTATTCGCGCAGGTTACGATAGCTTCAAGAGCGCACAGGCACCCTTGCTAACAGCGCATAATTTCAACCCGAATAATGCGTATTTAAATTATATCTTAGGAATTATATCTTTTTTTGAAGATCCTGCATCTAAAAAAACATTGAGCTATTTTGAGAATGCATATAAATTAGACAAAAGCGTTGCTCCTGACTTGTCTTTTTGGTTTGCCTGGTCTCATCACATGAATACGAATTGGGATGATGCGATTAAGTACTATACCGAGTATATGGAAATATTGAATCAGAAACCTAAAGGAAATGCTGAAAGAATAGAAGATTGTAAAAAGAAAATTGGGGAATGTAAAAGCGGAAAAGAATTTAGTTCAAAACCTGAACGTGTTTTTGTTGACAATCTTGGCCCAAGTATTAACTCACCTTTCCCTGAGTACAGTGCTTCAATTACAACAGATGAAGAGACAATTATTTTTACAGCTAGACGTGATAACTCGACCGGAGGGCAAAAAGAGTTGGACGGCGGATATTTTGAAGACATTTATATTTCTACAAAACAGAATGGTAAGTGGACTGTTGCAAAGCATTTGAGTAAAAATGTAAACACACCTTCACATGATGCTTCTGCCGGTCTTTCACCTGATGGATCTAAACTATATGTTTACAGACACTCCGGGAAAGACGGCGGTGATTTATATGAGTCAGTGCTATTTGGTGCTGATTGGGAAGAGCCGGCTCACATGAACAAAAACATCAATACTAAGTATCATGAAAGTAGCGTGAGTTTAAGTTACGATGGAAGAAGAATGTATTTTGTTAGTGATAAATCAAGCGGTATAGGAGAGCGAGATATCTATTATTGCGATATTGACACAAAGGGTGAATGGGGTTTATCACACAATATTGGACCTGTGATAAATACCAAATTTGGTGAAGAAGGTGTATTTATGCATCCTGATGGAAAGACAATGTATTTCAGTAGTCAAGGTCATAATACAATGGGAGGTTACGACGTTTTTAAAACTATTTGGGATGAGAAATTAAAGCAATGGGGAAAGCCAATCAACTTAGGGTACCCAATTAATGGTCCGGATGATGACGTCTTTTTTGTTGTTAGCGGTAGTGGTAATCGTGCCTATTTTGCTTCTGCAAAACAAGGTGGTTATGGAGACAAGGATATTTACAAGATAACCTTTTTAGGTCCCGAGAAGCAACCACTTTTAAGTACCGAAGACCAGTTGTTGGCAATGGTCGCAAATCCAATCAGTAATTTAAAAACAGAAGCTGCCGTTGAAGTAAAAACAGCAAAACTTACAATATTAAAAGGAGTTATCAGTGATGAAAAAAGCAAGAAGCCATTGGAGGCAGAAATCGATTTAATTGATAATGACAAGAATGAAGTACTAGCGACTTTCAAGTCTAATAGCCATTCAGGAAAGTATTTAGTGACATTGCCTTCAGGTAAAAATTATGGTATTGCTGTAAAAAAGGATGGTTATTTATTCCACTCAGAAAACTTCAACTTACCTGATAATGCCGATTACCAAGAATTTGAGAAAGATGTTGAATTGAAGAAGATTGAAATTGGTGCTGCGATAGTTTTAAGAAATATCTTTTTTGATTTTGATAAAGCAACTATTCGCCCTGAATCAGCTAACGAATTAGATCGATTAATAAAGTTGTTAAATGAAAATCCTTCTTTAAAGATTGAATTGGGAAGTCACACAGACAGCAAAGGTTCCGATGATTACAACATGAAGTTAAGTGATAGTCGCTCCAAATCAGTTGTTGATTATTTAATCACAAAAGGAATTAGTTCAGGAAGGTTAGTTGCTAAAGGTTATGGTGAAACGAAACCTATAGATACCAACGATACTGACGAAGGCCGCCAAAATAATAGAAGAACAGAATTCAAGATTCTTTCTAAGTAAAACTGTTTAAAGTCATTTTTTTTAAAGTTGCATGTGCTAACTTTGCTTGGGTATGGGTTTTAAAGAACAGATAATTGGTTATTTGAATGAGATTCCGGATCCTGAAATTCCTGTTATTTCAATAGTGGAACTGGGTGTGATCAGAGATGTTCATGATACGGGTAATAATAGTATAGAAGTAACCATTACACCAACGTATAGTGGTTGCCCGGCAATGAAGCAAATGGAAGATGATGTCGTAAGAATGTTGAAGGAAAAAGGTTTTAATGAAGTAAAGATTAAGATGGTTTACAGTCCTGCGTGGACAACAGATTGGCTATCAGAAGAAGCAAAATTGAAATTGCAAAAATATGGCATAGCTCCTCCTGAAGAAAAAACTTCGGATAAATCATTTTTAACCGGAAAACCAAAGGAGGTTACATGTCCGAGATGTAAAAGCAAGAACACCAGGTTAGTTTCACAGTTTGGCAGTACAGCTTGCAAGGCATATTATCAATGCAACGACTGCCTGGAGCCCTTTGATTATTTCAAATGCATTTAATGTGTACAAATAAAAAACCCGCTTATTAAGCGGGTTTTTTAATCAACATGAAAAAAGCAATTACTCTTTTACTACCTTGATCGTGCTGGTAGTTTTTTCTGATTTAATTATCACAAAGTACATACCCTTAGAATAATTTGAGATATCTATTTTAATTTTGTCATCACTTGAATCAGTTGACAAAACAACTTTTCCTGTGATGTCTACAATATTAATCTGCTTATTATTGAAAGTTTTTGTGTCAACAATGAAGCTGCCATTATTTGGATTGGGATAGATATTTATTGCAGATACCTGAGTATTACCTGATTCATCAACTGTTGTACAATTGAACACATAAACAGTGATGCTGGCAGTATTTGAACATCCGGAGCCGGAATCAGTGTAAGTATAAACCGGTACAAATGTTCCAGGATTTGCAATACTAAGCAAACTACCCGTAACAGCAGTTCCACTATAAGTACCACCTGCAGGTGAACCTGTTAAGGCAATACTTCCCGAACCTGAGCAAATAGTGCTTGATGCAGTAGTTAATGAAACTGAAGGCAATGCATTCACATTAATTGTAATCGTATTTGAGTAGATTTCATTCGGACAAAGATTACTTTCTGCATTAACAGTATAGCTAGTTGAAACAGTTGGAGATTCAATAATTGAAATATTGTTAGAAGCAGTATTCCATGTGTATGTATCAGCTCCACCAGCAGTAATTGTTACTGTGCTGCCTTCACAAATTGGGTTTGTTGAAGCATTAATACTAACTGTTGGCGTAGGATTAACCGTTAGCGTTACAGGAATTTTCGGACTAATACAACCTGGTTTTGTATAGTATATATTTCCATTCCATGTTCTCGATGCAATAGGACTTGCAAACAATTAAGTACAAATACCTGCTCCAAAATCCATACTCAAATCTTGATTAGAATAGTTTACAGTAGCGTTCGATTAAT
>JBFWYJ010000378.1:0-3548 GCA_050186555.1 Bacteroidia bacterium | reverse complement strand
TTGGCAAAAAGAATATCCGTCAGCTAAATGACGGTTGGTCGATTGTAACAGCTGATGGTTTGCCAAGTGCGCATTTTGAACACGATATCGCCGTAGTTAATGGTAAGCCTGAAATACTAAGTACATTTAGTTATGTGGAAGAGGCATTGAGAAAAAAAGCAATTACTTGATAATTTGCTTTTCAATTAATTCATTAAGATAATATCTTTTTCCTTCGAAGACCGCAATTATAAATGCATCTTTAATACCTCTTTCTTTTATTTTATCCATTAAGTTTTTAGCTTCAGAATAAATCTCATAATTGCCCATTGTAAATCGAGTAACATTATCATCAAAAGACTCTCTTATAATCATTGGCATTTCAGAAAGTGAGGTATAATTAAAATTTTCTATAATTCTATATGCACCAATTTGCACTTTGAATTTTAAGCCATTTATTCTTTTATCAGAATAGAGTTCACCAAACGTTAGCGCGGTTTTCGAATTATAAGCTTTTATCATTTCCAGAAACAAGCTGTCTTGTTTCGTTTTAATGATTTTGTCAAAATGTGGAGAAACAAATTCCGGGTATATATTTATCGTGTCTTTATCCTTAAAATTCTTGGTTTTTAAATCTATCACTTGCGGCGGCATATCAGGCACATTAACCTCTATTTCATAGTCTTCACCGGCTAATAAATTAATAATAAAACTTCCGGTAGATCTTTCTGAAGCTGTTTCCGGGTAATATGAATAGTTTTTGTTAATCGATTTAATAACCACTGATGCGTTTGTGGGCTTTTCATTTACAGTAACAACACCTCTAACCACTAATTTCGGTAATTTCTTAGTTGTATCATCTTTAAAACCATATAAATTGAATTCATCCAGATTTGGTTTTCTTATTCTTGTTCTATTGCGTTCGTAATCTGAAATATCTAATCCCAATTGTTTCATGAATGGTAATGTAACAGAATTATATTCATATAGGCCGGAGCCAAAACTGTTTCTTTCATTGGTGTACAGTATTGTACTTAATAAAAACTCAGTTTTATTGCTGAAGTCAACTACATAAGCACAGTCAATCATAAAGCCGTAAGAATACCCTACAATATTGAATATTCTAATGTTTTCATTATCTACAGGAGATTTACTGTTTCCATAAATAAAATATTTTTTATAAGCATCAAAAAACTCTTTTGTGTCTAATTTCAGCGAATTTATTTCTCTTGGATAGGCACCCAATAATTTCATTAGAAAGCCCCAATCTTCCTTATTAATATTAAATTGCTCTTCTTTATTAAAATGACTATGAAATATTAATTTGGTTAAAATACTATGAATATCAGGCAATGAAATGTAATTGTTGTATGTAAAGTCCTTTTTCTCTGATATTAGTTTTCCGTTTTTAATAACATCTTTACCAAGTACTACATTCTTAAACGGCGGAGTGTTTAAATAATTATCTGTGACCGCTTCCCTTTTATAAAGCAATTCCATTTTTTCATTCTTAAATAAAATAGGATTCATTACAGAAGAGATCTCTTTTTTACAAATTGGATCAAAACGATGGACAATTCTTGCGTTGGAATAACCGTAGTGCTTTAGTTTGTTATTAATAAAGGTTGGAGTCAAATATTCATAAATCCGGCTATAACTTTCGTTATCACTTATTAAAAGCATTTTTGAGACATGACTTTCTATGCTGGGATAACCGGAAAGTGTGTGAGCGTCTTTTGTACACCTCTTTTGGCAAGGTAGTGTTTTTTCGGTAAGCATATATGATTTTCGATCATATCTTCCCTTGGCAGTTTCATTGATTTTCTCAAGAGCAAAAATGGAACATGGCAATTTTACCAAACTGGCGCAATAAAAATAACGATTGGTGTCAACATTATAGTAAAAGTCAGTAAACACAGGGTTGTTATTACTGTTTCTATCAATTTGAGTATAGATGATTTGTGGCTGGTACTTAGATAAATTCTTGATTACTTTTTCGTACGCTGTATTTTTAGAAAGAATACTTTCCAACAAACCATTGTCCGGAAAAACTAATTTCGGTGCAAATGCAACTATAAAGTATAAAATTTTCCTTTTCAACTATTCGGTTATTTTATTTACTATCATAAAGCTACTATTTTTATCTCTATAGTTGTACCCTAATCCAAACCCTAAGTTTTTAACAGTAGATGTTTGATATAGTGAATCCAATTCAGGTTGGTACTCTTTGGCAAATATTTTGATTGGCTTTGTATACAGGCCATATAAGTTGAATTGCCATTTATAAGAGCTGTTAAGTAAATATTTAACAGCAATTCCACTATCGTCTTGTATAATGTGTTTGCTTTTTTCCATAATTAAATTTCTAATTGCAGAGAATGATGTATAGTGCATCAAATAAGATGCCCCTTTTAAATATGTGATGTCAATTTCTAGATTATTAAGAAATTTTTGCAAACCGATATTCTTTGGAAAGGAAACATCACTCAAGTTTGCTGAAGTATAACTTAGTTGTTTAACATGATTTAAAGAATCAATAAAATTTATTTCGATGCTTTTATTACTTAAGCTTTTCTTTTTTAATTCAACGGTGTTAGTTAAATATAATTTATTTCCATTTTCATCTATATGAAATGGCTTTATACTTTGAATTTTACATCCGGTTTTGTTTAGAAATAATAATAGAAGGTGAATTGTTCCATCAACCTTATCATTTCGCAAATCTTCCTTCATGCTTTTTGTGCGAAAAAAACTAAATTTTAAAATTGCAAACAAAGATTTTTGAACGGAACTTAGATAAGCTTCCATAGAATCCGGAACCAAATCGGAATCATCTATTATTGGTAAAGTTCCAACAGGTTCAAGGCCAATCATTACTATTTTGGAATAATTAGGTAATAAGGTATTAACAAAAAGAAAATCCGGACCAGAAAAAGGATAGAAGATGGTATTCTTGCTTTCATAGTTAACTAGTTCTTGATTAGAAAATTCTTTTACCGATTTTAATTTACTTGTGTCAAAGCGATTCCATTTTTTGGAAAACGTTTTACTATAATCTTGAAATGTTTCAGTTCTACTATATTCAGAAAAGTAATTGTAATTAATATTATTTTTTCCGGCCAAAAGGGAAGATAGTTCAGTTAGCTTTCTATCATAGGCCGAATCTGTTGTGAATTCAAATTTTTCAGAGTCTAAATTCTGCTGATTAACAAGATTTGTATCAGTATCAGTTTTTATTGTTTCTGGCATATTTTGGGTACTTTCAGCAGTATCATTTGATTTAGTAGAACAACCAAACAGTAATAGAAATATGGTTAAGGAAATTAAATGTTTCATTTTGAAGGTTTAATTTTGGAAAAGTAGAAAATAACAAATCCGATAAACATAGTCAACAATCCAAAGATTGATTCTTGTGGTTTGTTAATCATAATATGGATTAAAATCCAAGTAATAATTCCTATAAATATTAATGGGGGCAAAGGATATAACGGCATTTTGAATTGGCCTGATTTCGTTGGAAATTTTTTTCTCAAGACAAATACACCTATCACAGTAAGAAGGGTTGTTAA
>JBFWYJ010000377.1:0-3551 GCA_050186555.1 Bacteroidia bacterium | reverse complement strand
ATCATAGGCAAAACCAATAAGCGGAGAGTGTTGTGTGCTGTCGATAGTATATAATCCATCGGCGTCATATAAATTGCAAATGGTAGAAATCACATTCAAATCCCACTTGAAAGCTGAAGGGTTTTGGTGGTGATGATAATTACCCATTGCAGGATGTGCTTTGCTACAATCAAATCCTGCTTTTTCAGCGGGAATGGCATCTCTATTCCAGGCAAATGTTGCTCCAGGACCACCAGTGCATGTAGGATTACCCGGTCCGCCGCAAATATTTCCGGTTGAAGGATCCCAAGCCACACCATCACGGTAGTCAAACAAAGCAACTCCGTTTATAAATACACCAATATTACCTGCAGTTGTTGCAACCGGGGTTCCTGTATTTTGAACCGGTGTAAGCGGGAATTTAAAAATTGCATTTTGATCCGTTGCATTGGATGAATTCCCATCTAAGAATGGCCCGGTTGGATATGCAGGCACTCCTGTTGTATGTACGTAAACGTTGTTGGCTGAATATTCAACCAGCTGACAGTTCACCAAAATGCTATTTGAGATAGGAGTTGAGTTGCCCGAAACATAATATGTTCCGGTTGTTGTAGTGTTTTGCAAAAACGAAATTATTGCAGGGTTGGTTTGTGCCTTGCACAAAAAGCTTCCCATGAGAAGCGATAAGCAGATGATTTTTTTTGTCATTTTTTTGATTCTTGGTTTATTTTATGGCTGTTTTTACTCCTTGGCACCCTGAGAAAAAATTTCTTTGGGATAAAAATAATCTGGATTGAATAGAAAAGATTTATCTGTTAATGTTAGAAGAAAAGAAATGAGATCAACCTTTTCATTGGAAGTTAACACAATTGGTTTCTGTAATTCGGATGATAGCATTTTGCTTTTTTCAATTCCATCAGTGTAATGATTCAGCACCTGCGCCAGTCTTTTAAATCGTCCATCGTGCATGTATGGATAGGAAAATTCTATGTTACGAAGCGTTGGCACTTTAAATTTTAATGAGTCGGAAGGATTTTTAGTTACTCTGTATCGTCCGAAATCATTCAGGGTTGTATCCAGAGCCAAACCGTTATTCTTAAAATCATCATTGGTAAATAATGGCTCCTTATGGCATGAAGCACAATTTTTTTTGAATAGAGTGTAGCCGCTGTTTTCTTGTGTTGTAAATTCCGCTTGTTTTCGCATCACACTATCGTATTTTGAATTGGCAGAAACCAATGTAAGCATAAATTGAGAAATAGCCTTCAATGTGTGTTCGCCTGTAATAACAGAATCACCAAATGCGTTGTAAAATAATTTTGGATACAAGTTGCTTGATTGGAGTTTGGAAACAACATGCGCTATATTTTCATCCATCTCAACCGGGTTGGTAATTGGTGCCAAGGCTTGCATATCCAGATGATTAGCTGCCCCGTCCCACATAAATAACTTTTGCCATGCTAAATTCATTAAAGCCGGCGAATTGCGAAAGCCTATTTTATCTTCAATGCCATGACTTAGTGAATGGTCAACATGTGTGAATGCCGAAAATTGTGAATGACAACTGGCACAGGATATCATATTGTTACGAGAAAGAATAGGGTCATAAAATAAAGCTCTGCCTAATTGAATTTTATTTTTATATAAACGATTTTTAGAAAAATCGTAAACAGGTTTTGGGAAATTGGAAGGCACTGTAAAAAATTCATCTGCGGAACGAAAGGCAATGGTGGTAAAACAAATGAGTGATAATATGGCTAATTTCTGTTTCAATTTTCTGAAATTTTAAAAGATGCAGCAACAATTTTTGAAAGCATTGTGGCTTCGGTACTTGGCGACATGATATGATTTTGTTTAGCCAAATCAATCTGCATTAAAATTTCCCGAACATCTAATTTCAAATTTATTTTTTGCGCATTTTGTGTTGTAAATGATAAAGTTTGTAATGCATAAAACGGTTGCTGATACCCTCCCAGGTGAAATGTAAATTCATTGTTTCTTGTGTTGCAAAGTTTGCTTGTGCCTTCTAATTTAAAGTTGATGTAGCCGCTTTGCCATGCCCAATACATTCCCCTGGTTGGGTCAAGGTCGCCTCCCATAGCGCCCGAAACATTGGTGGTGCTGTCTATACCTAAGTTAAATTTTAATTCATCGTAATCAATATTTTGTTTGTTCTCAATCGAAATGCTAAAACTCTTTTCGTCAGCAGCATCCACCAAATGGAACCGGCCCTTCTCTTCTAAAACTACTTTGCCCTTCTTTAAGAACTGAAAGTTTGAGATGTAAAATTTTAAAACATCAATTTGTAATTTGTTGGAATCATTTGCATGAAATGGAGAGTCAGCTAAGTGCAAAGAACCCACACCGAAAGTGGGATTAATTAAAAAATGAATACTGTTAACTTGTGAAAAAGCTGAGTTGTAAAGTCCTAATAAAAGAAGAGTAATTATACTTTTCATGTGTTGGCGCTGATGCAAATAATTTTGCAATGTCTGAACATAGTTTCTCCAATGATTTTAATTTACAAGAGGTTGAAGCGCTGCAACACCTTTTTTCGCTTCCTCAAAATTTGGATTAAGCTGCAAACACCTTTGCCACGATTCATAGGCTTTGCGATAGTTGCCAACGGTATAATAAGCGCCTCCTAAATGGTAAAAAGTCATGTAATTGTTAGGGTCAAGTTGGGCTGCTTTTTCGATATCTGCTAATGCTCCCACAAAATCTTTCTGCTCTGCCTTTTTAAAACCTCGCGTTAAAAATTCCTGGGAAAGTAAGGGTAAAAACTGCCGCAGGTAGGGATTGTTGGGAAAATATTTTTTTGCCATCATCCATGCTGCTTCGCTTTGCTCCAGGTTTTTTAATTTATAATTCGCAAGCCCCAGGTTAAGGTATCCATTCACATACTTAGGATGTAAATCCAATGCTTTGTTTAAATATTCTATAGCCTTGTTAAGATATTCTTCACGCTTGTCCTTATTCTCCGGGAAATCAGCAAGGTCAATACTTCGTGCTCCCGCATTTCCATTCGCAAGTACGCTGTTAGGTACCGTTTCAACATCTTTGGTAAAAAGTGTTATATCGCTTTTCCAGTCCTTGTTCCGCTCAATAGTTTTAAAGCCGTACAGGGAAACTATTATAGCAAATATGGAAATAACAGTTATACGCTTTAAAGGTAAATCAGCTTTCATTTTATATCCTAACTCAATAATAAACCAGGCAAGGGCAACACAAAATCCTAAGGAAGAATGATAAATAAGCCTTTCGCCCATGGTGGCTCCTATATCCATTACTATGTTTCCGACCATAGAGAGATAAACGAGGTACACAAATATGGCAAAGCCCAGTATATGGCGCTTTAAAATATATTTCCAGCCCAGTATAATTAAACCGATATGCAATATAAGTGAAAGCCATACAGAGTAGTGCGCAAAGCTTTTATACGGAATCTGGTTGTAGGAATAATCACTGGAAAGAGGATGTGGGAATGCCAACAACTTCATGTAATGGCTTACGGTAGAAATTTTAGTAGCCCATTTTTGTGCGTTGGTTGCGTATATATAAGGATTGTTAAG
>JBFWYJ010000376.1:0-3571 GCA_050186555.1 Bacteroidia bacterium | reverse complement strand
TATTAAGCGCTAATCGCTTTTTACCGTATACCGAACTAATTTCAGAAAGTTCTTCTACATCATTTCTGCTTTTAATCCATTTACTCCTCAGTGGTTCTAATCCTTTTTCTACGTCAATTTCTTTGTTAGGGTCGGTATACGGACCAGACGTATCATACACTGTGATGGCTTGGTTGGAAGTTTTTGTATTATTGAACTTATCAATTGTATCTGATAATGTAATTTCTCTCATTGCTACAAGAACATCATCATGTATTTCTCCTTTTTGATAGATTTTGTTAGAATTCGGAAAAGGTTTTCTAGAGATAATGTTCGAATCAGGTTTTGTTTCTTTTTTCTTCATGTTTTATAAAATTAGCCGCCTTGAGTAGCGGTAATGATTAATAAATTATCGTTTTCTTTTAATAAAGTTTTATCCCATTCTGATTTGGGAATTATTGATTGATTGATGGCAATAGCAATTCCTTTTGTTTGAATTTTTTTATCTGCAATTAATTCAAACAGATTTAAATTCTGTGGTATGTCTGTAGTTTCCCCGTTAAGAAAAATTGTCATATATACATATGTGTATAGGGGAATGTGTTGAGATTACTTTTCCCTTCGCAGGCATTATCCTGATCAGGTATTGAGGGTCTCTCTCAGCCTTGTCGACACCCCTAAAGTTCAAACCAAATTTACAATAATTAATTTACAAATCCTTACTATAGGAACAATGAATTTGTAATTTTGTTTATCTTTTTTAAATCAATAACTTCTTAACAACCAAATTGTTGGTTATTGAGATTTGTTTTTTAAGGTGTCTAGTGCTTCTTGACTAAGATGCAAAGTTCTTTGTGGGAAAGGTATAGTAACGTTATTTTCAGCTAAGGCTTTATATATCGCCAATCTTAATTCGCTTTTTATTTGTTCTACACGAAATACGTCGTCTGTCCAGAAAAGTACGAGAAAATCGACAGAAGAATCTCCAAAATTGGCTAGACGTATTATTGGTTTGGGGTCTTTATAGATTAAATGGTGAGTATTAGCTACTTCTCTGAGGATTCCTATGACCTGATCTGCGTCACTTCCATATGCAACTCCAATTGCAACATCAAATCTTGATTTAATTTCGCTGTGTGTCCAATTGATTAAATTATTATTGGTTAAGGAGGAGTTTGGCAGAATAATAAATTTATCATCACGTGTTATGACTTTAGTTGTTCTCAAATTAATCTGAACCACTTTCCCAACAACATTATTCACTTCAATGACATCATCTACCTTTAACGTGCCGTCAACTAACATAATTATTCCTGAAATATAATCATTGAATAAATGTTGCATCCCTAGCCCTAGTCCAACTAATAAAGCAGCAGAACTTGCAATTAGTACAGTAACATTAAATCCAAGAAATTGTAAGGTTGAAGCGGCAGCTACAACAATAATAAAATATTTAATAATTTGAAAAATAGAATGTTTTGATCCTGCATCCAGTTTTTTGGATTTCCTGATTCCCATTTTTATAATTCTGAGAATTGCCCAGGTTAGTACAAAAATCCCAGCTACAGTGATTAAGTGATACACACTGTATTTATAACTTCCGAAATGAATGATAGGTTGATTTAAAACTTCTTCCATACTTTTCCAAGATAATAATTTTTAGCGAATTTTAAATCTCAGTCCGGCGTAAATCATCCTGCCGTATATTGGTCCCCAAACCATTGATGCATCGAAATAAGAAGAATAAGGATTCTTTACTGCAAGTATAGGGTTGTCCTGTCTAAAATTTAAAGCGTTCTCAATTCCAACATATGTATCAAATTTATAATTGCCTACTTCTGTTTTATAAGTAATCTGTCCGAATAAATTCCAAAATTCAGGTGAGCGCTTTTTTAACTGGTAGTCTAAAGGATTCAAATAAGTTTCCGGTAATCTTTTAGAGCCATTGTATTGAAGGGTAGCATCAAATAACCAATGCTCATCGTATGTTTCATATCCCAAATTCAAAAAACCTTTGTGTTTTGAAATGAGCGCCATTTCTCTTTGCCCACTTCTGAAATCTACTTGGTTATCTACATACCTGTAGGCAATTTTAAAATCCAGCCTTGTTAATAGTTCATATGACACTTCAATTTGTCCGGTATTGGTAAATGATTCTCCTCGCAAATTATAAATGTTTACTTGTTGTGGATGTTCATCAATATCTGTAATCACTTGGTTGGTAAAATCTGTTCTGTAAACATCAAAAGTGATATATCCTTCTCTATAAGCTAAAGAAAATTTTTGCGTAAAATTGATACCATAATTCCAACCAATTTCCTGATTTAAACCATAAGGCATTGAAAAATCTGATGGGTAAATGTTCCAAATTCTCGAAGAAGCCATCAAGCCAATATTGTCTGAAAAGATATTAGCTGTTCTCCAAGCCTTTCCGCCACTAAATCTAAAGACTGTTTTGTCTTCGTTGAACTCAAATCTTCCGTGTATTCTGGGAGTGTATTGAAAGCCGTAGTAATTACTGTAATCAAGTCTTGAACCAATAATTAAATTGAAGAACTCAAATGGTGTCATGACATATTCTCCGAAAACTCCGGTGGTTTGTTCGTTTCGTTTGTATTTAAAAACATTAAATTCTTCATTGACGATATCATTAACAAAACTTGAACCAATCTTAAATTTGTGATTAGTGTTTCCAATATAACTTTCGAAAATGTAGTTGGCATAAAAAGTTTGCTGTCTGCCGTCATAATTATTTAAACCAATTTTATTTGTTAGTTCATGATGCGTGTAATTTAATTGCAAACCCATGCTGGTGGCTTGTCTTTTGAATACGTATCCGGATTTCGAGAAGATATCATATTTCGTATTATCTATATTGATGAGATAGGGTGGCAACGAGTCATTCCAAGTTTGGAAGTTATTATTATCAGGTAAAATTTGCCCGCCTCTCCTTTCATCACTCATGAAGTTACCGCCAAATTGCCATTCGAACCCTCGATTAGTAAACAATTGATTTTTTAAAGTGAAATTGTATTGTCTGCCTGTAGGTATATCAACAAATAAGTCACCATTCATGTCCTGTGCAAGCGGATTAAATGAGGCATGATTTAGAAGTGTTGTAGAAAATTTATGATTGAATTTGTGGGATAAGTTAAGATTGTATTCATTTCTTCCATTTTGGTTACCGTATGCATTAAAAAATAATCTCTCTTTTGATTCTGCATCTTTTAGCTGAGTATTAATTTGTCCTGAAAAGCTTTCGTATCCATTAACAACTGAGCCGGCACCTTTCCCTAATTGTATGGATTCTATCCAGGTTCCCGGGATAAAAGTTAACCCAAAAGCATTTGACAAACCTCTCATGTATGGTAAATTTTCTTTTGTTATTTGTGCGTATTTTCCTGCCAGACCTAATAACTGTATTTGTTTGGCACCTGATACAGCATCAGAAAAAGAAACATCTACACTCGGATTGGTTTCAAAACTTTCACTTAAATTACAACATGCTGCTTTCATGAGACTTTTCTCATTCATGGTTTCTAAATGAGTTATGTTTTTCATAGAAAGCTCACTGCTTTTTGTTCTATAGGTC
>JBFWYJ010000375.1:0-3577 GCA_050186555.1 Bacteroidia bacterium | reverse complement strand
TACAAAAAAATAATCTTTCAGGAGATAAACTCAACACAACTAAAAGATGGGTAGGAAATTTGAGCGCTTCTTATTCACCAAATCAACAATGGCAGTTCTCGGCTAACTATAATAAATTTAGCACTTTTACCAAGCAACGTCCACAAACCGACCCTTTCTTCAGAAACACTCTGGATACGTTGAATTTTTATCAACTCAATCAAACAACCATGTTGATGGCCTCGCATCAGTTTGGTTCACCGTCTTTAAAGCAGTCTATCAGTGTTATCGGTAATTATATGATTACCGGTCAAAACAGCGGTAGAATAGATTATCCTGGCTTTTCCATAAATACACAAAATTTAAAACTACCTTCTAAAATTATTAATGGAAATTTAAGTTACAATTTAAATCTAACTGAATTAAAATCATCCTGCTCAGTTAATTTTAATGCGAACCAAAGCTTTTCTAGTGACTATAATATCCTATTTATTGGCCCGGGAATTACTTTAGGTAAAACCATCAGTCAAATAAAATTAAATGCCGGAACCACCTACAACCAAGTACTTGTAAATAATGTCTTGTCTAATGAAGTTTTAAATCACCGTCTCTCCATTAACTATTCTCCGAAGTCGAAAAACACCAAGCTTGGTCAATTTAGGTTTAATACCGGTATTTCATACATGCAAAAGCTAAAACGAAATACTTTGAATTTTGTGTTCCTAGATTTCTCTGAACTAACAGCAAACATTAATCTGAATTATTCATTCTAGTGAAATTATTAAATAACATATTTAATTCAATAAAGAACAGAATCCTTGTTTCAATTTCATTTGCTTTACTATTTCTTCAATCAAATGCCCA
Source organism: Bacteroidia bacterium (assembly GCA_050186555.1). Classification (GTDB taxonomy): domain Bacteria; phylum Bacteroidota; class Bacteroidia; order B-17B0; family Aurantibacillaceae; genus Aurantibacillus. Next base: position 2,734 of record JBFWYJ010000375.1, on the reverse strand, counting down.
AATCTATCCTGTTCAAATTTCAGGTCAGTTAACGCCGCCTTACAGTGGTTTTATACAGGATTATGCAGAGCCCGGATCAGAACAACTGAGAATTATTCTGCACTTTAATGATTTTAGCAAATCAAATTATGATGTTAAATTAAAATTTGTAATAAAGGGAAATGGATTCAGTATGTCATCCAAACAATTTTTAAACTTAAGCCCTATTTCCCTAAATCCGGGTCAGCCAATATTAATAAGCGGTTCGGATTTAGCGCCTTATTTAAGTGCAAACAATCTTGATTTTGTTGGTATTAACCAATCATCATACATCCAAAACAAATCACTTCCCGAAGGTTACTATTCTATTTGTATAACAGCATTTGATTATAATACAAATATCAAAGTAAGCAATGAATTTTGTGTGAACGCTTGGTTTACATACAGTAATCCGCCTTTATTGAATTTCCCTGTTTGCAATTCAAATATAGCACCACTAAACCCTCAAAACATATTATTTCAGTGGACACCAGTTAATGTTGGTAGTCCGAATAGCGCATTAAATACCGTTTATGATTTTATGCTTTATGAAATCAGACCGGATTCTAACGCCAACCCAAATCAAATTGTATTAAGCACAGCGCCAATATTCAGCACAACAGTAAGTCAACCATTCTTAAATTATGGTATTGTAGAGCCAAATTTAAATTTATACATGAAATATGTCTGGCGTGTTCGGGTAAGGGATATCACGGGCAGAGATTGGTTTACCAATAATGGATTTAGCCAGATTTGTACATTCACCTATGGCAGTGCATCAAATGTTTTAGGAGGAGCCTCAAAATTAAGTCTAAACACAAATGCCATCTCACACCGGATGGGAAAAGCAGATTGGAATAAACAAGCTAGCTTTAGTTCTTATCGATTACAGGTAAAAAAACAAGGCACAGAAAACTGGTTTGATTTTATAGTGAATGAATCAACAGAAAAGATTCCCAATTTAGAACCTAATACAACATACGTTTGTCGCGTAAGAGGTGAGGGTACATTTACAGGCGACTGGAGTGAAGAATCTGAGTTTACCACGCCAAACGAACCAAATTATAGCTGCAACAATGCTAACTTCTTTCCGGATATATTAAATGCGAAGCCTTTACCTATTGAGAAAGCTATATCAGGAATGATTATTCAAACCGGCCAGTTTGAAGTTCTTGTCGAGCAAATTGCGCCAAACGGTCCACCAGGCTGGTATAAAGGAAATGGCAGAGCACAGTCTTTATCAGGATTATTTGTTAACGTTAAATGGGAAGCGATTTATATAGATGATAACCAAAGACACCAACAAGGGATTATTGAGGCAGAAACAAAAGGGGTTGATAAATGGCTACAGCAATGGGATTTGGTGCAAGCTCAGGAAAATGCACATTATACAGATGGAAAGATTGACAGCATTTACATTAACGGCAATCAGGTATGTTATACTTTTCCTGGTAATTCAAATGAAATTTGCGTGCCAACACCGAGCAATAGCAATGTGATGGTTGTTAGAGATAGTGAAGGAAATGAATACCAGATACAATTAGTGCCGGCACCGCCCAAAATTGTTGGCAAGAGCAACTATTTCAACTTCAGTTCAGACAGCCTGAATTGCAATGATAGTTTAAAAGTAGTCTTTAAAGGACTTAACAATCAACAGTTTGGTTTTGATGAAAAGCAATATGCAGCCTGGCATGACAATTATGAAATCATTAAACTCAAAACAACTAATTACTTTGTGCCAAACAAAAGTGTAGGTCATTCAGAAACGGATGTGGTAATGGCAGAAATAACGCTACCCTATTTTGAAGAAAAAGATTTAAGTTTTAAAACAGGCAAAAACAACACTTTAAACTATGAATTGCTTGGTCAGACAAAGGCAATTGTTAAAGACATTCCCGCAGATGCAGGATACATATATGCGTATTATAAAAACAAAAAAGTTGGTAAGTTGACGATAGTAAGCTTGGATAAATTAGAAAAAGAATTAGTTTTAGTACCGGTGAACGGAACCAATTTGGATATTAATAAGGATAGTTTAAATAAAACTTTTGCCCAAGCCAATGTCACTTGGAAAGTTAATGTGGCCGCTAACTTCAATTATGATTTAGGCAACGACGGACTGGAAGCAGCGGACGCATCCTTATTTAGTAAGTACAGTGACGAGATGCGAGCACTAAGAGATGCTTATGTAAAACATGATACGGCTTATAACAAAAAAGCTTATTATGTATTTATAGTTCCTAAATTCAACAATCCGGAAGTTAAAGGGTATATGGTTCGCGGCCGCGCTGTTGGCTTCATGACTCCCCTTTCCTTCGGAAAGGGGTCGGGGGATAGGTTATTAGCCCACGAACTTTCCCACGGTGCATTTGGATTAGAACACAGCTTCCCAAAACTTGAAAAGAACAACACCAATAATCTAATGGATTATGGAGAGGGCAAACAATTGGTGAAGAGTCAGTGGTACGCCATCCAAGGTTCAAAACCAATATTCAATTGGTTTGATGAAGAGGAAGATGGGAGTTACACTAAACCAGAAATTGCATCTGCTGTATTTTATTGGATAAATAAAATAAAGGTAGCTTATAAGAAGCGTACAACTGTAAAAATACCAAAAGCTGATTTTGCAAAGGACATAAACAGGCTGAACCATTTTGCTGTTTACAACACACAGCTGGGGGGTATTGATTTTAAGTTTATTAGAATTTTATTCCTT
>JBFWYJ010000374.1:0-3596 GCA_050186555.1 Bacteroidia bacterium | reverse complement strand
CATTCTTTTTGCCCAAACTAATTGGATTTGGAAAAGCGAGTGCCTTGATGATGCTGGGAGATAAAGTAAGTGCAGAAGAAGCAGTTTCGATGGGAATGATTTACAAAGTAGAAAATGATGAATCCTTAATGGAAGAAGCCGCAAAAACGGCATCAACTTTAGCAGACATGCCAACCAAAGGAATTTGGTTAACTAAGAAATTATTGAACGAGGGTACAGTGAACAGTCTTGAAATACAATTGAACAGAGAGAAGGAAGAACAGATTGCAGCTGCTAATAGTCATGATTATAAAGAAGGCGTTAATGCTTTTTTAGAAAAAAGGAAGCCTGCTTTTAAAGGGGAGTAATTGCAATAAAATCTTAAATATATTAGAATCCGACACGTTATATTTTATATTTTAGAGCTGTCTTGAATAACAAACGTAAGTATATTAAATGGATCTGGATAAGCGCATTATCACCGCTTGTGTTAATGTTATTATTGTTGATGTTAATTGGGAATGGCGTATTCGGCGAACTGCCATCTGTTGAGGAGTTGCAAAATCCTAAGAGCAATCTCGCTACTGTTGTTTACAGCAGTGACATGAAAGAGCTTGGGAAATACTACAGTGAGAACCGAACGAATGTAAGATTTGCTCAATTAGACAGTGATATAGTGAATGCCTTGATAGCCACTGAAGATGCTCGTTTTTATGAGCACAGTGGTGTAGACGTAAAAGCACTATTGCGTGCCATAGTAGGGGTATTTGGTGGTGGTAGTGGAGGTGGAGGAAGCACAATAACTCAGCAATTGGCAAAAATGATGTACCCAAGAGGTGAGAGGTTAAGTAAGCCTGCTTTGGTTATTAGAAAAATGAAGGAGTGGATAACTGCTACACGATTAGAGAAGACATACACAAAAGAAGAAATCATGGCAATGTACTTAAACAAATTTGATTTCTTAAATCTTGCTGTAGGTGTGCAATCAGCATCAAAAATTTATTTTAATAAAACAAGCGATAGTCTTGAAATACACGAGGCTGCCATGTTGGTTGGAATGGCTAAAAATCCGGCACTTTTTAATCCCATTAGATTCCCAGAAAGAACATTGGGCAGACGAAATGTTGTGCTAAGCCAAATGGTAAAATATGGTTACTTGTCTCAAACGGCATTTGATACACTTAAAGAAAAGTCTTTGTCAGTTAACTTTCATCCGGAAGATCATAATGAAGGATTAGCGACTTACTTCAGAGAATATTTAAGAGATAATTTTTTAAAGGCATGGTGTGAAAGCCACATCAATCCCGAAACCAATAAGCCTTACAATATCTACCGAGATGGTTTAAAAATTTATACAACAATAGACTCTAGGATGCAGCAATATGCTGAAGAGGCGGTTAATGAGCACATGCATGATTTGCAAAAACTTTTTTCAAAAGAATGTTTAAATAAAAGAAATGCACCGTTTGCTTGGAATGTAAGTAAGACTGATATTGAAAATATCATGAACGCCTCAATGAAGCGTTCTGAAAGATACCGTGTGATGAAGAACAGAGGGATGTCACATGATGAAATAATTAAGACTTTTTATAAACCATCAGACATGACAGTTTATAGTTTAAGAGGAGAAATTGATACCAACATGACGCCCTATGATAGCATCAAGTACTATAAAACATTTTTACAAACCGGCTTCATGGCAATGGAGCCACAGTCAGGTTATGTGAAGGCGTGGGTTGGCGGCATCAATCACAAGCATTTTAAATACGATCATGTTAAGGTAAGTAAGCGCCAGGTAGGCTCAACATTTAAGCCTTTTGTTTATGCGCTTGCTATTCAAGAAGGATATAGCCCGTGTCATCAAGTTCCAAATGTAAGAACATGTATTTCATTGCCCGATGGAAAGGACTGGTGTCCTAGTAATTCAGACGGGCCAAATGACAAGAACAACGGAAAAATGTTAACGCTCAAAAAGGCATTGGCAAATTCAATAAACTATATCACGGCATGGGTTATGAAACAATATGGGCCGGAAGCTGTGGTTAGTTTGGTGAAACGCTTAGGAATTACATCAGATATTCCGGCTGTTCCATCAATTTGTCTCGGAACACCTGATATTAGTGTGTTTGAAATGGTCGGTGCTATATCAACTTTTGCTAATAAGGGAACATACATTCAACCAACGTTTATAACGCGTATTGAAGATAAAAGCGGTAAAGTGATAGAAGAATTTATCCCAAATATGGATGAGGTTTTTAACGAAGAAAAAGCCTATGCCATGATTCAATTAATGAGAGGTGTTGTTGATGGCGGTACAGGTCAAAGATTAAGATTTAGATATAAATTATATAACCAAATTGCGGGAAAAACAGGAACTACGCAAAAGAATGCGGATGGTTGGTTTTTAGGCTTGACTCCTGAATTAGTGGCCGGCGCATGGGTTGGCGGCGAAGATAGAAGCATACACTTCAATTCTATGGTAGAAGGCCAAGGCGCAACAATGGCATTGCCAATTTGGGCAAAATTCTTTAATAAAGTTTATGCCGATAAAACATTAAAAGTTAGTAATGGAGAATTTGAGCGTCCAAAATCAATGGACCCAAATCTAAGCTTTGATTGTTCAAGTTACGATCAAGGGATTATTGAAGAAGAAATTCCTCCAAGTGAATTTGATAATTTGTAAACCCTAAAACTTTCCAAATAGGTAATGAAATAATTAGCATACGTAATTGCCATATTTGCGAATCGATTATTTTAAAGCTTGTTTTTTGTTTTATGCAATCATACATATCGCGCATAGTGGTATTCCATCATAATTGTAGCTATATTAATGAATAATCATGAAAATTTGAAGATATTTATAAGCGATAAAATAAGTATCTTTATAAGCGTGACAAAAAATAAATAAATGATAAATAGAGTAGTAAAAAATGCCGAAGAAGCATTAAAGGATGTGAAAGACAACATGACCATAATGTTTGGAGGTTTTGGTCTTTGTGGAATTCCCGAAAATTCAATTTCACAATTAGTAAAAATGGGAACAAAGGGAATAACTGCCATAAGTAATAATGCAGGAGTTGATGATTTTGGTCTGGGATTATTATTACAAACCAGACAAATTAAAAAAATGATTTCTTCATATGTTGGGGAAAATGATGAGTTTGAAAGACAAATGTTGAGTGGAGAGTTGGAGGTAGAATTGATACCACAAGGAACTTTAGCAACCCGATGTTTAGCCGCCGGCTATGGTATGCCTGCAATTTATACGCCTGCAGGCGTAGGGACTGAAGTTGCAGAAGGAAAAGAAGTGCGGAAATTTACTTTTAATGGACAGGAAAAAGAGTATTTAATGGAAATGGCTTTTAATGCTGATTTCGCAATTGTAAAAGCATGGAAGGGAGATGAAGCAGGCAATTTGATTTATAAAAGCACCGCCCGTAATTTCAATCCATTAATGGCTATGGCTGGAAAAATTACGATAGCAGAAGTGGAAGAATTGGTTCCTGCCGGCCAGCTGGACCCTGATCAAATTCACACCCCCGGAATTTATGTCCACAGAATTTTCCAAGGAGAAAAGTTTGAAAAACGTATCGAACAAAGAACTGTAAGACAAAAGT
>JBFWYJ010000373.1:0-3602 GCA_050186555.1 Bacteroidia bacterium | reverse complement strand
ATATTAATTCCCTAAGACACAAAGCTGAGGAGAATATTAAATTGCGTCAATCTGAAATTCATAAATGTGAAGTGATTATTAATAAACGAATGAATGATTTTGAAATTCTTCGGAGAGAACGTAATATTGAGCTTGCTTTTGGTGAGATACCTAAGAAAGTAAAGGAAATTAAAGACATAGCGATTTCAGAAGTGTTTGCAAAGGATATAAATGATTTAGACTCCAAGGGTAAAGAGGTGTTGGATAAAGTACTTGTTTATATGGAGAAAAAATACAATGCTGTTGCAATGAAAACCGCTAAGGAAGTTTTTCTTAAGAACGAATAACCCATTTCTAATTAATGGCCAAGAAGATTATTATAGGAACACGTGGCAGCGATTTGGCCATGTGGCAAGCCAATTATACCAAGTCACTTCTTGAAGAACAAGGACATGAAGTGGAGCTTAAAATAATACAGACAAGTGGTGATAAATCACAACAATGGAATACAAGTTTTGATAAACTGGAAGGAAAAGGTTTTTTCACTAAAGAATTAGAAGATGCCTTACTAAATAAGGAAATTGATGTAGCAGTTCATTCTCATAAAGATTTGCCTACTACAAACCCTGAAGGTTTAATTATAGCAGGTGTATCTGAAAGAGAAGATCCATCAGAATTATTGCTTATTAGGAAAGATAAGGTAGATGATAGCAAGCAGTTTTCATTAGCTGAAGGAATAAATGTAGGGACATCATCTGCACGAAGAAAATCACAATTACTTGCATTTCGTCCCGATTTAAAGATTAACGATTTAAGAGGAAATGTACCTACACGAATCAAAAAGTTAAAAGAGCATCAATACGATGCAATTGTATTGGCAAATGCCGGCGTTGAAAGATTAAAATTAGATTTATCAGAATTTCATCAAGAACTATTAGACCCAAAAATTTTTGTACCGGCTCCCGCACAAGGTGTACTGGCATGGCAAATTCATGAAGATAATGATGCTATGCAGGCAATTTTTGATAAACTCACGGATATTGATGTTCAAACAAGAATTAATGTCGAACGGCAAGTTTTAAATCAAATGGACGGTGGTTGTCAACTTCCGCTTGGTGTTTATACAGAAACTGAAATAGGGGATGATGATCGCCCTGTTTTTAAAACCTGGGTGAGCTGTGCTTCGGAATGGAACAAACAGCCTTTGCAGTTGTATTTTGAATCGCAATTGGCGTATGACATGCCTGAGAAAATTGTGTCTCACATTAATGGCATTAAACCTCAAAGAGTATTTATTACCAAAAACTTCAGAGAGCAAGATTATTTACCCAATGCACTCAAAAGGTTGAATTTTCAAATTGACGGTCAAAGCTTGATAGAATTTAAACAGATTACAATTAAAGAGCTGCCAAGAGCAGAGTGGATTTTCTTTAGCAGTAAACATGCAGTAAAGTATTTTTTCAATCAAAAACCTGAAATAGGGAAAGTAAAATTTGGTTGTGTTGGAACAGCAACTTCTAAAGAACTTAGACAAAGAGGGTATCGTGCAGATTTTATTGGTCAAAGTAACGATACAAAACTTATTGGTAAGCAATTCGCTGCCAGAGTTGGTAATTCAAAAGTACTTTTTCCAATTGCCAAAGAGAGCATGCAGAGCATCCAGCAGCAAATCATAAATCAGGAAAATGTTATCAATTTACCGGTTTATGCAACAATAAAGCATAGTAAAGTAGTAAATTCCGACTATTCAGTAATAATTTTTACCAGCCCCAGCAATGTGCAGGCTTATTTTGAAAAAAATAAATGGCAGACTCATCAAAAGGCCGTAGCCATGGGAGATGCGACGGGAAGTGCCCTTGAGCGACTCAAAATAAGGCACTATGTTAAACCTATTTCTTTCGATGATTTAGGGTTGTTTCAAGCCGTTTTGCAGCAATCGCTGTAGTTTTCCAATTAAAATTTGTTTACCTTTGCGCCCGAATTTAACACATGACGGAAATTAGAAATATTGCTATTATAGCACACGTTGACCACGGTAAAACAACCTTGGTAGATAAGATTTTACACACTTGCAAATTGTTTAGAGACAATCAAGCAACAGGTGAATTAATATTAGATAATAATGACCTTGAAAGAGAAAGAGGAATAACCATTTTAGCAAAGAATGTTTCGGTATTATATAAGGGCGTTAAGATTAATATCATAGATACTCCTGGTCACGCCGATTTTGGTGGAGAAGTAGAACGTGTTATGAATATGGCGGATGGTGTGATTTTGTTAGTAGATGCATTTGAAGGACCAATGCCGCAAACAAGATTCGTACCACAGAAAGCAATTGCTGCAGGTAAGAAAGCTATTTTGGTAATCAACAAAGTTGATAAACCCAATTGTACACCTGAGGAAGTTCACGATGCCGTTTTTGATTTATTCTTCAATTTAGGGGCTTCTGAAGACCAATTAGACTTTACAACGGTTTATGGCTCATCTAAACAAGGCTGGATGGGTCCTGATTATAAGACCCCCACAGAAGACATCACTTATTTATTGGATAAAATTATTGAGCAAATTCCGCCTGCGCCAAAAAGAGAAGGAACTTTGCAGTTGCAAATTACTTCGTTGGATTATTCTTCTTTTATTGGTCGTATTGCAGTAGGTAGAGTTTACAGAGGAACTATAAAGGAAAACATGCCTGTGAGTGTTGTTAAAAGAAATGGCACTATTCAGAAATCTCGAGTAAAAGAATTGTTTGTATTTGATGGTTTAGGTAAAGCTAAAGCCACGTCTGTTGAAGCAGGAGATATTTGCGCTTTTACAGGAATTGAAGGTTTTGAAATTGGAGATACAATTTCAGATTTTGAAAATCCTGAAGGCTTACCAAACATCACAATCGATGAACCAACAATGAGTATGTTATTCACGATTAACAATTCTCCATTTTTTGGAAAAGACGGAAAATTTGTAACATCAAGACATTTACGTGACAGGTTAATGAAGGAGTTGGAGAAGAATCTTGCCATGAGAGTAGAGGAAACAGGTTCACCGGATTCTTATTTGGTTTATGGTAGAGGGATTCTTCATTTATCTGTATTAATTGAAACGATGAGACGAGAAGGGTATGAGTTACAGGTTGGACAACCACAAGTAATCATTAAAGAAATTGATGGTGTTAAACATGAACCAATTGAGTTATTGACTATTGATACGCCGGAGGAAACCAGTAGTAAGGTAATTGATTTGGTTACCCAAAGAAAGGGTGATATGCTTGCTATGCAGCCAAAAGGTGATTTGGTGCATATGGAGTTTGAGATTCCATCTCGCGGAATTATCGGTTTAAGAAATAATATTTTAACTGCAACTGCCGGCGAAGCAATAATGGCTCATCGTTTCAAAGCATTTGAACCATGGAAGGGAAGCATTCCAACAAGAATTGCGGGTGTGTTAATCAGCAAGGAAAAGGGAACGGCAATTGTTTATAGTATAGATAAATTACAAGATCGCGGAAGATTTTTTGTTGATCCTGGTGAAGAGATTTATCCTGGAATGGTTATCGGAGAGCATATTCGTCCGGATGACTTAGTAATTAATATCTTCACAGAAAAAAAACTGACAAATATTCGTGATAG
>JBFWYJ010000372.1:0-3612 GCA_050186555.1 Bacteroidia bacterium | reverse complement strand
CGCCTGCCATAACAGGACAAGAAAAAGATGTACCGTTACCGGGACTATATGACCCAACAGAATTTGCAACATAAGCATTACCACCTCTTGAAACTAAATCAGGATTAAATCTGCCATCTGCGGTTGGACCTTTTGAACTAAAACCTGTAACATTACCTAAACTATCAATAGCACCTACAGTGCAAATACTATCAGCGTCAGCAGGTACGCCAATAAACTGCCAAGGATTACCTCCATCATTGCCTGCAGAATTCAAAACAAAAATTCCCTTTCTTGACGCCATTGTAGCTGCAATACTCATATGATATGTCTTACCATTTAACGCTGTTTGTGTATGACTAAAAGCCGAATTGTCCATGGTTGTATAGCCTAAAGAAGTGGTAATAATATCTGTACCCGCACTGTCTGCAAATTCCGCAGCTCTTATCCAATTATACTCTTCACTTGGTGTTTCACTTGCAACATCTTCTGTTCGTAATAACCAGAAATCTGCCATAGGCGCAGTACCAACTAATACACCCGGAACAACTGCTGCAATACAAGATAAAACAGAAGTGCCATGGCCATCATCCTCATAAACACTAGTGCCACCTGTGACAAAGTCATAAGTTCCCAAAATACCATTTCTTGTACGCAAGCTATCAAAAGCAGGCAAAGTATTTACGTTCTTAAACCCGGCATCCATAACTGAGATAACCATGTTCTGCCCTCTATAACCATGACCATGAATACAATCCGCATTTAATTGTCTTGCTTGCCAAAATCCCCCACCATAATAGGTTGGATTTGCATTAGACTTTTCTTGAAACATGTTTTCATTTGATTCATTTAACTTCCCTGTACTTATCTTGAACTTATTTGTCGGACTTATAGAAACAACGAATGATTGAGAATTAATTGCATTCGTTGCAGTTGTAATTGCAGCAGCATTATTATTTGTAATTACCACTAATGCCGAATTTAACCATTTACTGGCGTGCATGACTTTAACATCTGTTATGCTATTCAGTTGCGATAAGTAGGCTGGCGTACATGGCAAATCAGTTTGATCAATTGAAATTCCTTGATTGCTTCTTCTTTGAATTGCTTTTGCAGATAAATAGGCTGTTGGTGTTGAAATACTGTAGGGAGTTCCGGTTTTATCTGCAAATTTTACCCAAAATTTTTTATTCTGTGCTTCTGTATTAATTGACAGAATAGTTGAGAACAAAACAACTATCCAAACATTACTCTTTACCATACGCAATAATTCTTTGTTTGTAAATATAACCTTTTTCAATACGTTGTTCTATTGGAATGCCCTGTATTACATTATTGGAATAAATTTCAATAATTTCTTTTTCAATTAGTCCAACACCCTTAGCATACTTTTCAAATTGAGCTTTTTTCTCTATCAAACTAGCTTCATTCTTTTGATCCACTTTTACAACCTTAGCAAATGATAGATTGTTTAGCGTTTCCGGCTTGTCAAAATAAGCGTATTTATAATCTTGCATGGGTAAAGTGTTAAATGCATTACCATCCCATGTTTGATCTTCCTTTATAGGAAAAGCCAATTTCGTGTAGCGGAAATTATCTTCAACTACTTGAATATTCAATTCAGAAATATTTGCTACCCATACGTTTCTTATTTGAAAACCTATACTGTCATAACATTTGTTAACGCCACACTTTTTAATAAATCGCTCAATTCTAAAGGATTCCTTTCCGGTATTATCAACAAACTTATCTTTAAAAAGTTCTTTTATCTGGAAACGATAAGTAGTGTCTGAATTGGTAAAATCATCATAAACGGTGCTGTCAACCTGATAAACAATATAAGAGCCAATTTCTGCAGGATAATAGTCTAGTCCTAAAATAGACGTGTCCGTAACTTCAGTGTCCTTCCTACACGAGACCAGCAGGAGTAAAAGGCCAAATATTAATTGATAAAATCTGATGTATAAATTTACAAAATTTTGAGGTCGAATTTCAGAAATTGTTGGCCTGAAAAGTATTTCGTAAATTCGAAGGGTATTGGTTATGGACCAGGATATAAAAGAATCGGTAAAGGTAATTTTAACAGATTATCTTGAAAGACATAAGCACAGAAAAACCTCCGAAAGGTATGCAATACTTAGTGAAATTTATTCTCATGAAGGTCATTTTGATATTGAACAACTTTACCTTTTGATGAAGAATAAAAAATATCGCGTTAGTAGAGCCACGCTGTATAATAATATTGAAATATTAATTGATGCGGGATTAGTGATTAAGCATCAGTTCGGACGAAATTTAGCCCAATTTGAAAAGGCCTACAATTACAAACAACATGATCATTTGATTTGTATGGATTGTGAAAGAGTTGTAGAGTTTTGCGACCCAAGAATTATGCAAATCCAAAAAACTACAGAAGAATTGCTTAACTTTAAAATTGCACACCATTCTCTTAACTTTTTTGCTAAGTGCAATAAGTTGCATGAAACAGGAGATTGTGAATTTAAAAAATAATAATTATGGCTTTTACTTATAAAATTGACAAGAAGGAGAACATCGCTGAAATTCACATGCAAGGTGAATTAATGGAAAAAAACCAAGCCAATGACTTATTAATAGAAGCTGAAGAGTTGTCAAATTCTGGTTGTTCCAAGTGGGCAATCGACCTCAACGAATTAAATTTCATGAATAGTAATGGTCTGAATACTTTAATTCAGCTTTTAACCAAAGCAAGAAAGAATGGTGGAGAGGCTGTTATATATAATTTAAATAAAAAAATCAAAGAATTAATTCTCATCACAAAACTTAATACCTTATTTAAGGTTGTTGAGAATGAAGCCGAAGCCATGAAAATATTGGAGTAAATTAATTCTTATTTGCCAATATTTTCTTTATTTCAACCAATTCATTTCGAATATCTTTCAGTACCTCACTATCTGAACCAATATTATCATTTGAAGACACATTTCCTGTTTTCTTATTTATCACTTTTTCCCTTTGTAGTAAAATCATTTTTTTAAATTCTTCCGCATCATTGATTCCAGGTATACTCATCATGTTACTTTGATGTCCGCCTCCACCTCCGGCTGTTTCAACACGAATAATTGTCAATCCGAATGCCCTAAGAATTGGTCCGCCAATAAATGACAAATCTTGGATATTTTCTAACGGGATTGTTTTTTCAATATAAACGAATATGCCTTTAGAAAAATGCAATTGCTTTTCCGATAATTCGCATTTTAAGGTCTTGAAAAACTTACCCGACAACCACTGTCCTAGTCCGAATAACCAGAAAGGCAAAAGTATCCAACCTACAACTGTAACTATTAAGTAAAATAATACGATTAAATAAATGTAGGTTTTAACCTTAGGGTTAAACGTAGCAGCTCTTAATATTTTATTTTCCTCTGTCATATTTATATAATTAATTGTAAACCATCATACGCAATTTCAATATCATCAGGTAATTCATTTGAAACATCTTCATGTCTTCCCATTTGATGAGAAATATGTGTTAGATAAGTTTTCCTGGGTTTTAACTCTTTGGTTAATTCTATTGCCTCGCTTAAAGTAAAATGTGATATATGCGGTTCTCGTCTTAATGAATTTAAAACCAAAACATCCAAGTTTTTCAAT
>JBFWYJ010000371.1:0-3614 GCA_050186555.1 Bacteroidia bacterium | reverse complement strand
TTATTTTTGTTATAGGAATTAAATTAGTAAGCCATTCACCGGATATAGCCAATTGCAGAATTGAGTTTAAAAATGGATGCGTTGCTAATTTAACCGCTAATAGAATGGCAATGAAGAACTTAAGAAAGTTTAGAGTATTTAATGAAGATAATTTTGTTTCAATCAACCTTTTGGAACAAATTACAGACGTAATAAAGATTCAAAACGCTACTGTCAATTCTAAAAATTTGGTTATTGACACCGGGAATTACTTACCAAAAAAAGAGGTGATATTTGAGCACCCTATAATTTTACCAACAAACGCAATAAAGGAAGAATTAATTGCGTTCTACAATAGTATCAATAGCGATAACCAATCAATTATATCTGTTGAAGATGTAATTAAGTCTTTGAGCATTGCGGAAGAAATTGATCAAAGAATACGAGGAAAGCATAAATAAAATTTGTTGCCATTTCTTAAATACATATTTGCGCTTGCTATCCTATTAATTTCATTTTCATGCAAGAAATATTTTAGTCAGGCTAATGAAGCCATCTTTTTGAAGACCGATCAAATAGAGGTTATTACAAAACCCGGACAAGGCTACGGTAGTCATAAGATAACAGACATATGGCTTTATACAAACGGTTTTTATAGAGGCGCTTTTCCTGTGGGATCTAATATGCCTTTAATGCTTGAAGAAGGAAAAGTAAAGTTGAATTTATTTGCAGGTATCAAGAATAATGGAATCTCTGATACACGTATTAACTGGCTCTTTTATGAGCCTATTGAGTTTGACACTGTTTTACCGGCCGGTACAAATTTCACAAGAAAATTGTCATTTAAATACAGAGAGTCTGTAACCTTCAAGTGGTTAGAAAATTTTGAGTTGCCGGGGGTTAGTTTAGTGAAATCGCCAATATCTGATACAAATCTAGTTTTCCACACTAATGATGAACACGTATTTGAAGGCAACAAGTCTGTAGAATTTGGTTTATCCGGCTCTGCTTTAAGAGCGCAGTTTGAATCGGCAGTGACTCATAGCTTACCATTATCAAGCGGAAATGTTTATTTAGAATTGGATTATAAATCAAACTCTGATTTTTTTATTGGCATTGAAAGCAATAGCGTTTATACTGAAGCAATACAGATTAATGCAAAAGAGAATTGGAACAAAATATATATTCAGTTGGCAGATGCAGTTAATGCTGATAAAAATACGGCAATGAAAAAAATTATTTTTCGGTTAAATCGTTCACAATCTATTTCCGAACAAAAAGTTTATATCGATAACATTAAACTGATATACATATAATGAATCAGCGGCTAAGAACATTTCTCTATATTCTGGCTGACTTATTTTCGGCAACTATTGCCTGGACATTATTTTACTATTTCAGAAAAGTAAACATTGACTCAGTAAAGTTTTCATATACAACAGTTGAAATTATTGACACAAAATTCTTTTATTCGGTGGTGTTAATACCAATTGCATGGTCTTTAGTTTATTATTTGGCGGGTTTTTACAATAACGTTTTAAGGCGATCGAGAATTAATGAATTCGTTCAAACATTAAAAGTTTCCTTGGTTGGCGTTACAGTCATTTTCTTTGTACTTATTCTGGATGATTATGTTGTAAGTTATAAGTCGTACTACAAATTGTATTTAGCGCTGTTTACGTTTCATTTTGGATTTACGGCATTGTTTCGCTTTATTCTGACTTCTGATATAAATAAGCGAATCCACGCTAAAAAAGTTGGTTTCAATACAATTATTATAGGAAGCAACGAGAATGCCTGGAATGTGTTTAATGAAATTAATTCATCAAATATTGGAACAGGAAACAAATTAATTGGATTTGTTCATATTGAAGGCAAAAACGGGCATTCGGAATTATTGAATAAAGAAATCCCTCACCTTGGGGAGTATCAAGAAATAAGTGAAATACTCAGTAATAATAATGTTGAAGAAGTAATAATTGCTTTGGAAAGTTGGGAGCATGAATACCTGAAGCAAATGGTAAACGATTTAGCCGATTTTGGTGTGGTTGTTAAAGTTATTCCTGATATGTACGATATTTTAAGTGGACATGTAAAAATGAACACAATTTTAGGCACACCACTAATAGAAATAAAACACACCGATATTCCGGATTGGCAAATTGCTGTAAAAAGATTTGTTGATGTTATTGTTTCGGTGGTTGTATTAATAGGTTTTAGTTGGTTATACCTTATTTTAGCAATAGCAGTTAAACTTACATCAAAAGGACCGGCGTTTTTTAAGCAAGAGAGAATTGGACGGCATGGCAAACCATTTAATATTTTAAAGTTTAGAACCATGTGCATTGAAGCAGAGAAGGATGGCCCTCAACTATCTAGTAGCACAGACAAACGCGTTACACCAATAGGCAGGTTTTTAAGAAAAGTAAGGCTGGATGAAATCCCGCAGTTTATTAATGTTTTGAAAGGGGATATGAGTATTGTTGGACCAAGACCAGAACGAGCCTTTTATATTAGTAAAATTATTGAGAAGGCACCTCATTACAAGCATTTACAAAAGGTGAGACCCGGTATTACCAGTTGGGGGCAGGTTAAATATGGTTATGCAGAGAATGTAGAGCAAATGATAGAACGCTTAAAGTTTGATATTCTTTATATAGAAAACATGAGCCTCCTGCTGGATTTTAAAATTTTAATTCACACAGTTCTTACTGTTGTTCAGGGGAGAGGCAAGTAATCAATACCTTAACCACTTAAATAATTCTTTCCAACTAACCTTCTTGCCATACATCAAAATACCAACACGGTAAATTTTTGACGAAAACCAAACCGTTCCTATAAAAGAAACATAAAGTATAGTTATTGATGTTATTATTTCCCACAATGGAATGCCATTGGTTATTCTTGACATCATAACAATTGGTGAAGTAAACGGAATCATAGAGCCCCAAAACACCAATGTTGAATCAGGGTCCAGAATAGTTTTAGTAGAAATAAAATAACCGGCCAGTAAAGGAATCATTACGGGCATCATGAACTGCTGGGAATCTGTTTCAGAATCGACGGCACTGCCTATTGCTGCTAATAATGAACTATAGAATAAATAACCACCAATGAAGTATAGAATAAAACAAATAAAGACCTCTGTAAAGTTTATGCGCTCAATTTTTTTTAGCATATCAAATATTTCTACCTGGTCATTAAATTGCTCCATGTTGTTAAAATCGGCTGTTATACCTTTTTTCTTTACTACCTCTTGCTGCGCGTCAAATCGTAACATATCTGCTTTAATGTCTTTTAAGAACAAGCCTGAGAGCAATGTAGTAAGTAAAAGTGTCATTAAGCCCATTACAATAAATTGAATTGTCCCTAAGATCGCTACACCTAAAATCTTGCCCATCATCAAATGAAAAGGTTTAACCGTACTTACAATTACTTCCACAATACGATTGGTTTTTTCTTCCATCACACTTCTGAAAACCATCATGCCGTACATAATAATAAACATCATCATTAAAGCACCTGTCATAAATCCAAAAAAATGGAAATTGGATTGTTCTTCTAGGCTCCCTTTCTCGTTAACTTTTTCTAAAATCAACTTTACTTTTTGACGAGCATTGGTGATTACATTAGGG
>JBFWYJ010000370.1:0-3619 GCA_050186555.1 Bacteroidia bacterium | reverse complement strand
ATAATGATGATGAAATAGAAAAGATGGATGTTAATTGGATTAAATCATCACAATTAGAAGAACTGCGTGATGTGCTTCACAAAAAAGTTTATGAAAGTCTGGTTAAAAGAGACAATCTGAATTAAAAATCAAACTTATATCCCACTCCTTTAACTGTTTTAAAGTAGTCGTCACCTAGCTTTTCTCTTAATTTACGGATATGCACGTCTATGGTTCTATCGCCAACCACCACTTCATCTCCCCAAACTTGCTCTAGGATAAATTCTCTTGTAAATACTTTACCGGGTTTACTGCTTAGAAGCAACAATAAATTAAACTCTTTTTTGGGCAAATTAAACTCAATCCCATTTTTGTATACCAAGTGTTTTTCTTTATCTATACTTATTTCGCCAAATGTTAAATCATCTGTATTTGGGGAATCATTTTGAATTCTTCTTAACAAAGCATTAACCCTGCTTATAAATACACGAGGCTTAATTGGTTTTGTGATATAATCATCAGCACCTACTTCAAAACCTGCTATCTGCGTATAATCTTCGCTTCTGGCGGTTAAGAATGCAATAATAACATCCTGTAAATCTTTATTTTCTCTAAGTTCTCTACATGTCTCGATACCATCCATATCCGGCATCATGACATCTAAAATAATTAATTGGGGGCGTTCCGCTTTTGCAATTCCGATTGCATCTTTACCATTACTTGCAGAAAATACTTTGAAACCTTCTTTTTTCAAATTATAGCTTAAGAATTCAATAATATCCGGTTCATCATCAACAAGTAAAATTTTGTATTCTGAGTTAGTCATATGTCTGTTACTGTCGCGCTAAAGGTAAATATTTAATGAGATTAATTAAGTTAATAAATCTTTAATTTAATGCTACTGGTACTTTATCAATATTAACTTTTTGGTAACATACAATTTATATGAAGGTAATAGATTCTAAGTTGCTTTGCTTAAAAATTTTCTAATGAATAAAGTTACTATACTTTCGCTCTTTTTATCACTATTTATTGCCACAAACATTTTTGCTCAAACTGGTAAGGTAGCAGGGACAATTGTAGATTCTAAAACAGGAGAAACTCTTCCGGGTGCCATGGCCTTAATTGAAGGGACCGGAAAAGGAGCAATGGCAGATTTTGATGGAAAATTTATTATCTCTGGAGTAGCAGTTGGAAAGGCAACATTAGTTGTTAGCTATATCTCTTATGACACAAAAAAAGTAACAGACGTTGATGTTAAAGCTAACGATGTTACAAACGTAAATGTACAGTTATCGCCATCAACTTCTCAAGAATTAGCAGAGGTTACAGTTGTTGTAACTTTGAATAAAGAAAATAATACAGCATTAATCTTGCAGCAAAAAAATAATGCAAGCGTGAGTGATGGTATTAGTGCTGAAACCATCAAAAAGACGCCGGATAGAAACACCAGTGATGTACTTAAACGTATCAGTGGAGCAAGCATTCAGGAAAATAAGTTTGCCATTATCAGAGGTTTAAATGATCGCTATAATGCAGCTTACATTAATGGCGCCCCTCTGCCCAGTTCTGAAAGTGATCGTAAGGCATTTGCTTTTGATATCTTCCCAGCAAACATGCTTGATAATTTAGTGATTATTAAAACAGCAACTCCTGAAATGCCGGCTGATTTTGCAGGTGGCATCATTAATATTAATACAAAGAATATTCCTGAAAAAAACTTTTATAATATTTCAATTGGCTCTTCTTATCACACTCTAACTACTTTTAAAAATTTTAAAACTTATGAAGGCGGGAAATATGACTGGTTAGGCTTTGATGACGGTTCCAGGGCACTGCCGGGAGAAGTTCCTAGTACAAAAGACTTCCCCAAACTAATAGACGAAAAAGCTGAATTAGCAAAGGTTATGACTCCCTCTTGGAAAATTGATTCAGATAAAAAAGCTAGCCTTCCTATTAATTTACAATTTTCAATGGGGCAAAATTTAAAATTATTCAAAAATGAATTTGGTGTGTTATTTGCTTACACTTATAGAAACAGCTTTAATCGCTCTCAGAGCATTAGAAATGAATACGAAGAATCTGCAACTGACACTATACAAAAAATTGAGCTGATTGATACTGTTTATTCTAAAACAGTTTTAAATAGTTCATTATTAAATTTCGCGTACAAAATTGGGCAAAATAATCAATTCAGCTTCAAAAACATGTTGAGTATTAACTCAGAAGATAAACTCAGCATCAGAAAAGGCGTCAGAGAACTTGACAATGATCCCCATTTCTTCGAGAAGTCATCAAACAGATGGTTTACGCAAAACAGAATTTACTCCGGTCAATTAGAAGGAACGCATTTGATTGCGAAACCAAAAATCAAGATTGTTTGGAATGGTGGTTATTCTGATGTTAGAAGAAAAATCCCGAATCTTAGAAGAGTCGTTTATCAAAAAACAGCACTTGAAGAAAATGATACAACAACTGAGTATTTTGCTATTATTCAAAATAATGGAACCATACCTACTGCTGCCGGCAATATGTTTTGGGCAGACACAAAAGAAAACATTAAGAGTTTTCGTTTAAGCATTTCAAAACAATTAGACTTTATTAATGTCCAAAACGAATTCAAAATAGGCGGGATGTATCAACAACGCGATAGACAGTTTGATGTTAGAAACTTGGGATTTTCTAGGTATAGGAAATCGGGAATTGTTTTTGACAATAGTTTATTAACCATGTCAGAAGATTCTATATTTGACCCAAGTCATTTGGGTTTAATTTCTCCGGGAGTTGGTGGATTTAAACTGGAAGAAGCAACAAAATTGAATGACAGCTATAAAGCAGGTTCAAAATTGTTTGCAGGATTTATCATGACTGACACACGCATTTTTGAAAAACTAAGAGTAGTTGGTGGCTTAAGAGTAGAATCCTATTTTCAAAACCTTTCTTATATAGAGCCTGCAAGTCTAGACACTCTAAATTTAGACTCTACTGTGGTTGATTATTTACCATCAGCGAATTTAATTTATTCATTAAATGAAAAAATCAATATAAGAGCTAGTTTCTATAAAACAGTTTCCCGTCCTGAATTCAGAGAAATTGCCCCATTTGCATTTTACAATTTTGTGGGTGACAACATTCTTTCGGGTAACCCTCAATTAAAAAGAACAGCTATTAATAATTTCGATTTAAGATTTGAGTTGTATCCCGGAGCCGGTCAGGTGTTAAGTGTAACCGGATTCTATAAAGATTTTGAAAATGCTATAGAGTTAATTATGCGCCCGGGCACATCAGGTGCTCCTGAATTGTATTATCAAAACATTGAGAAAGTAACTTCATATGGTGGAGAACTTGATTACCGTTTTAAACTAGGAACATTATTTAAAAGTGATTCAAGCATTTTCTTGAACAACACTACATTCTTCACAAACATGTCACTGATTAAATCAGTAGTCGACATCAGCAAAATAATTGGTGCCATTGGAACAGAAAGACCAATGCAGGGACAATCAAAATATATTTTAAATGGGGGGGTGCAATTTATACATCCTGAAAAAAATTACGGCTTTATCATATCTTACAACGTTGTTGGTCCTCGTATATACATCGTTTGGAATACACAATAGCCGGATTTTTTTGAAAAACA
>JBFWYJ010000369.1:0-3620 GCA_050186555.1 Bacteroidia bacterium | reverse complement strand
AAACACATCCTTTTGATTTAGTTGGTTGGGATGGTTATAGCTATCCTTATGCCTTTTCAATTTTCAACTTTGAACCCATTACAGGTAGAATTCATATGCCTCCTCCAATTCATCAACAATTTGAAGGAAGAAATTTTGTGATTTGTTCTTTTGTTCCTCGTTTATACGATTACCATCCTGATGCAATTCCTGCTCCTTATCATCATAGTAATATTGATGCAGATGAATTGTTGTATTATGTTGATGGTGATTTTATGAGTAGAAATAATATTCAGGCTGGACAGTTTACATTACATCCGGGGGGGATACCACACGGACCGCACCCAGGTGCAATTGAAAGAAGCATTGGAAAAAAAGAGACTAAAGAACTGGCGGTAATGATTGACCCATTTAATCCGGTTAAAATAACCAAAGCCGCATTAGATTTTGAAGTGAAAGATTATTACAAATCATGGATAACAAAAGAAGAATTAACAACTTAATAAATTAATTATGAAAATCGCAGATTTAACTCAAGTAAAAAATTACGATTATTCAGGCGCAAAAGTATTTGAAAAAGCGCAAGACTTTTTGCCAATTAATGGCACAGATTATGTAGAATTATATGTAGGCAATGCTAAGCAAGCGGCTCATTTTTATAAAACTGCTTTTGGATTTCAAGAACTTGCCTATAAAGGTCTAGAGACAGGTTCAAAAGACCGTGTGTCATACGCCTTGGTGCAAGACAAAATTCGGTTAGTCCTCACAAGCCCCTTTGATCCTGAAAGCGAAATATCACATCATATACGTAAACATGGTGATGGTGTTAAGGTAATTGCCTTATGGGTTGATGATGCAAGGAAATCTTATGAAGAAACTGTCAAGCGTGGTGCCAAATCTTTCATGGAACCAACAGTATTAACAGATGAGTTTGGTGAAATAGTACAATCGGGTATACACACATATGGCGAAACCGTACATATGTTCATCGAAAGAAAAAATTACAAAGGTGCATTCATGCCCGGATTTGTTGAATGGAAGACAGAATATCAACCTAAACCTACAGGGCTGAAATACATTGACCACATGGTCGGCAACGTTGAATTAGGCTCAATGAACAAATGGTCAAAGTTCTATGAAGACGTGATGGGATTTGCCAACTTAATTACATTTGATGATAAAGATATTTCTACAGAATATACTGCCTTAATGAGTAAGGTTATGACAAATGGCAATGGTCGTATTAAATTTCCTATCAATGAACCTGCAAAAGGTTTAAAAAAATCTCAGGTAGAAGAGTATTTAGATTTCTACTATGGTCCTGGTTGTCAACATATCGCAGTAGCTACTGATGATATTGTTTTTACGATTTCAGAAATGAGAGCTCGTGGCGTTGAATTCTTATATGTTCCGGGAACTTATTATGATACCGTAAAGGATCGTGTTGGTATTATTGAAGAAGACTTAGAAGAATTGAAAAAATGGGGGATCATGGTTGACCGCGACGAAGACGGATATCTATTACAAATTTTCACTAAGCCTGTTGAAGACAGACCAACATTATTTTTTGAAATAATTCAAAGAAAAGGCGCGAAATCATTTGGTAAGGGTAATTTTCAGGCGTTATTCAAATCAATAGAGGCCGAACAAGAACGCAGAGGAACGCTGTAATATGAAAACTATTCTTCCTCCAATAAACTTTAAAAAATGGATCGACGATAATCGACATCTGTTAAAGCCACCGGTTGGCAACCAGGTTGTTTATCAGGACACGGAATTTATCGTGATGGTAGTTGGAGGCCCAAATGCTCGAAAAGAATATCACTGTAATGAAGGAGAAGAATTCTTCTATCAAATTGAAGGAGACATGGAATTGCCAATTAGAGAAAATGGTCAAAAGCGTATTATTAAAATTAGAGAAGGTGAAATCTTTTTACTTCCACCGAAAGTGGAACATTCTCCACAACGTTTTCCTAATACAGTAGGACTTGTGATTGAAAGGCAAAGAAAAGCCCATGAAATGGACGCTTGCACATGGTATTGTGACAATTGCAATGAGCTACTTTACAGAGCAGAATTTCATTGCGATGACATAGTCGGACAATTACCAAAACTTATGCAAAGTTTCTATGACAATGTTAAATTAAGAACCTGCAAACATTGCGGTTCGGTACTTCAACTACCTAAACTAAAAGAAGAAGCGGTTTAACGTATATTTTATTTCACGGCGGGATAATTAAATGCAATTATTCCGCCGTGAATTTATATTTTTATACCAAACTCTAGTAATATGAAACAAGCAACAATAATAGGATCCGGATTAGTTGGCTCACTTTGGGCAGTGTATTTATCTAAGGCAGGATATAAAGTGAATATGTTTGAGCGTCGTTCAGATATGCGTAAGGCAAGCATGTCGGCAGGCAAGTCTATCAATCTTGCTATGTCTTACAGAGGCTGGAAAGCATTAGATGAAGTTGGTGTAGGAGATGAGATTAGAAAAATTGCAATTCCTATGTATGGCAGAACCATGCACAACCTTGATGGAAAACAAACATATCAACCTTATGGCATTAATGATCAAGCTATATATTCTGTTTCAAGAGGAGATATTAATTGCAAAATGATGGACATTGCTGAATCTGTTGGTGGCGCTGAAATTACCTTTAATAAGGAATGCATTGGCGCAGACTTAGACAGGGGCATTGTATATTTAAAGGATACTGAAACAAGCCAAACGTCAGAACATAAGTCTGATATTGTTTTTGGAACTGACGGGGCATTCTCTGCAATTAGGTACAATGCCATGCAAAAACTTGACAAGTTTAACTATAGTCAGAATTACATTGCAGATGGTTATCGAGAAATATTGTTACCTGCAAATGCTGATGGCTCCTTCAAATTAGAAAAAAACACATTACATATATGGCCCAGAGGAAGATTCATGTTGATTGCACTTCCAAATTTTGACGGTTCATTTACTTGTACTTTGTTTATGCCGTTTGAAGGACATGAATATTGCTTCAATAATTTAACGTCTAAGGATAAAATCAACGAATTCTTTAAAACTGTTTTTCCGGATTTCTATCAAATGATGCCGGAAATTGCAAATGCCTGGGAAGATCATCCTTTATCTTCTTTAGCTATTATCCGTTGTTTTCCTTGGAGTCATGGAAAGGTGGCATTAATGGGAGACGCTGCACATGCAACCGTACCTTTTTTCGGACAAGGCATGAATGCCGGTTTTGAAGATTGTAGCGTGATGTATAGTCTTATGAAAAAACATAATGAAGATTGGCCAACTATACTTAAAGAGTATGATGTTTTACGTAAGCCCAATGGTGATGCCGTGCAAGATTTATCTTTGCTTAACTACATTGTGATGAGAGACAAAGTTGCGGATCCTGAGTTTCTCCTGTTACAGAAAGTTGAAAGAAGAATGGCCACGCTTTATCCGGGTAATTATTTCCCGCTTTATTCTATGGTTTCATTTACCGGAATTGAATATCATGAGGCACTAGAAAAAGGTAAACAACAAGAAAAAACATTACAAGAAATTATTAAGAACAACAGTATCACCTCATCAACTTCAGATGATAAAATTGACGAAATATTGCACAAACAATTCGGTGAGAAAATAAAAA
>JBFWYJ010000368.1:0-3621 GCA_050186555.1 Bacteroidia bacterium | reverse complement strand
GTGAAAGGAGTCCAACATTAATATTTTGTTTCCAAATGCCTAGTTTAGCAGCGCTTACCTGTTTATCAACTTCAATTTTTTGTGATTCAATTTTGGCAATTTCTTTGTAAACTGCCTGGCTTATGTAAAAGGTTGTGTTAACTAAATTCAAAACAGTTTCAAGCCTATCGCTGTTCATTAGATTAATTAATGAACAAGCGTCAAGAACTATATCCTTTGAATTAGCCAATTTTAGAATGATGATCAAGTATAGCGTTAACTGGAATAGATAACAAATCTGCAATCTTGCCGATTGAATACTTCTCTTCTTCAATTAACGAAACTGCTTTGTCAAGAACAAAGTTTGGAGCTGGTGGAAAATATAGAGGCTCTCTTGGTGCGACCCCAAGAGAATCTGCCCGCTTTTCCGCACTTCCAAAATCTTCCTTTATTTTTTGAGATAGTGTATAAGCTCCACCTTTCGGAAGCAAACTTAATGTTTCGCATCGGAAAGCAGCGACATCGAAACTAACCCCATAAAATCGGGCAAGATGTACTATTTCCACGTCGCTTAATCTTGCTTGAGAATCAATATGAAAACTTTCCCTTACCTTTTGTATAAATTTTGCGACACCTTTTTCTGGAAGAAGTAAGCAGGATGCGAAAGCATTCGCAAATCCTTCGACCCTGTACTTATCATCTTTCGGTCTAAGACTTATTTTTTTATCAAAGTAAACGTAATCACCCTGTTCATGATGATTCAGGACGTGAGCGAGTTCGTGAGCCAAAGTAAATAGCATTCGACCTTCAAAGCGCGGAGAAATAATTAGGAATACGTAATCTTTTATAGAGGCGGAGGCACCGTCTGCGTTAGTACCAAGTTCTTTTACTTTAACTATAAAATTTAATTTATTCGATAAAAGTTCCGGTAGCGAAGTTTAAGGATAAAAATGGTTAACATCAAAATAAACATCGCGAAAATATGAGGCTAATTCATCAGCATTAACGAAAGTGTTTTCAACGTGCTTGACAATAGCGCTATTTTTTTCAACCTTGGAAGCATCAGGTTGAAGTTCCAAAACATTATTCACGAAGAAATCAAAATTGGAAACAACAGACACATCGGCTGCGGCGCCATATTGCTTTCTAAATAATACCTCGTATTGATTTTCCTGCTTGTATTCTTTTAAAAGAAAAGAAATCGGCAAGTTTAAGACGTTAGAAATTGCACTTAATTCATGATAGGCGGCCTCAACCCCTTCTATAAGCTTCTTTAATCTTTTTTTTTCTACACCAGATTTTTTTGATAGGAGTTCAAGACCTAAAGTTGAATTATGAATATAGTGTGAAAGGTTTTTCATTTAACCTCTCTTTATTTCTCTTATCCAATTATTAAGTAAATCGATTTGCTGCTCATCTAATTTTCTCCATCGACCAATAACGTCAAAAGGAATTTTACCGCCTCTTTTTTTAAACACTTCCCTTAAAATCTCCATAGTCTCTTTACCGCGAGCCGCTTCGATCTCTTTTTCTTTCTTTAGAATAAGTGGATTTTTACCGATAATGTAATTTTCGATTCGCTTCTCAAAATTACCTTCATGGTAGTCGAATTTATTTTGTTTTCCTTTTTCGTCGACAATTATATTTCCGGCAATGCTACCATCTTCATTTAAACGCTGACGATATTGAGGGAATCTGTCACGAGCAATCATTGCATTAATTTTTTCCTGCACTTGGAAGCCTCCAACCAAATATTGCTTAAACCCCGAAGTACGACCACTAATAGTGAATATGTGATCATTGATTTCAACGCTGCGGCGAATTTGCGGCATGCAAGCTCCAAGAGTTGGAGGACTGTCAAAAATTGGATCGGTCATTTCCCAACCTGCACCTGGATCTGCTCCAGCAAACATTGTATAGATATATCCTTTCATAGCATCAAATATATAATTTTCTTCGAGGTTAAAATTAATAAGTTTTCAGAATAAAAAAGGGGCGATATACCCTTTTCCTTTATAATGACAGTGCTGTGTTTTAGCAAATTAAACTACGAGCCCATTTAGGTTTTTTTAATTGTGGACCCGAATGGGGGAATGATCCCTTAATCTCAGCAGTTTCGTTATCTATTGGTATTTGGTTACGGTTGGAACCCACCATGCATATATTAGGTTTATCAACTGTTCTGGATGACGACAAACAAGTTTGCCGTTGGCAGGATCACGAACAACTTCATAAACCAATTCTTTTCCGAAAATACCATCAGTATAGGAAATGCCGGTGAGAACAACCGCGTGACCAATATTTGATTCGGTATTGTAAGCAATAATAAACGGAATATTTGCTTTGAGTAACGCTATCAAAGGTTCAACATTAGGAGAACCATGATGGGGGGAAGTACTGATGCAGTGTGTTCTTTTCCTATCCCAGCCTGTATACGAACACCAGTTTAAATTTTCGGTAATGATGTCACAGGTGCAGGACAATTTTTAATTTAGCCGTTGAAACCTACTCCACAATAAGAGTGAGCAAAATACTCCTGGGAAATATTTGCGCCATTATATTTTGCAATCATCTCGATGCAGGCTGCCCAACACCAGTTGGTGTCGTTTTACTTTGCATAAACGCTATTCATAATACTGGATTAATACCCTCGAAATATTGTGTTGGTGCAAGAAAAACAAGCGGATTATTATTTTGTACTGTTTGTAGCATGTTATGTGTGTTTGCGTATAACAAAAATGTAGCTTTTTTATTTGAATTATGTAATGGTACGCTCACTGTATAACTTTGCTTCACTCATTAATGAAGATGTTTCACCTAAAAGAAGGGAAGATAATCCCCGTTCAATTAAAAAACCTTGCTGCGCAAGCTTGTGCTTGCTTTTGAGTCGTCTTTTTCAGAATACTCCTTACTTTCTCCCGGATAATAGTAGGTGTCAAAAATTCCATTACTGTATTCTACTTTTAATTCAGAGGTACAGGTACATGTACATGTATATGATTTCTTACATGAAAATAATACATCACAGATAAAAAAAATATATGATTCACTATTAGTTTCATAATTTATTATTAGTTAATAATTATAAAGCACAAATACAAAAGGTAATTAAATTAGACTTAACTAAAAATTAACAGATTTCCGATCACGAAAATGAATTAAATCAAAGTTTTCTTTTTAATATTTCTTGGAATTTACAAAACTTTCTTTCATTTTCTAGTTAGGTTTTAAGAAATACTTACTCCCAAATTGATTTACCAAACGGAACTTCATTTGCAAAAACAAAATATTTTGTATAAAACTTCTCGCCATTCCAACTACCAATAATGGCTGAAGGGTTATAATTTATACCTCCTAAATCAGATGGAAATAATTTTTGTACTATTTTTACCTCAGTATTTCGATTTGGCATGATAAAGCCTAATTTTTGAATTAAATCTTTATTTACTTTGTTATCAAATTTTAATAATATATATTCTTTACCAAGCATCACAAATCCTTTGGGATGCAAAAGTTTATAATCTCTGGAATTCATTATGTAACTCATTGAAAACTCAATTGAATCTAAAGATTGTTTCATATTTAATACAAAAATTATAAAATTCCCATGATCACTTTCAAAACTATTGAAATGTTAGATCG
>JBFWYJ010000367.1:0-3639 GCA_050186555.1 Bacteroidia bacterium | reverse complement strand
TTATTCTGAAAGATAAATCAGAGTGGACTTCTGCTGATTCATGGAATGAACTTTCTGAAAAAATGAGTGAGGCATTACAGGATATTCCGGGAGTAACCTATAGCTTTCAATATCCTGTTGCTATGCGATTTAATGAATTAATGACCGGAGCAAAACAGGATGTTGTATGTAAAATATTTGGCGAAAATTTAGATACCTTATCAAAGTATTCGAAAATAATTGGCCGCTTGGCCTCTAAAATTGATGGGGCAGAAAATATTTATGTAGAGCCTATTGATGGCCTGCCCCAACTTATTATCCGTTACAAGAGAAATTTAATTTCTCAATATGGCTTGAATATTCAGGATATTAACAAGATTGTAAATACCGCATTTGCAGGGCAAAGCAGCGGGTTAGTGTATGAAGATGAAAAACGCTTTGATATAGTGGTTCGCTTAGCCGGAGAGCAAAGGAAGAATTTGGAAGATGTACAAAACCTTTTAATTCCTACACCAAAAGGAACTCAAATTCCCTTGAATCAAGTTGCAGATATTTCTATTCAGGAAAGTGTTAATCAAATACAACGAGATGATGCGAAAAGAAGAATTATTGTTGGCTTCAATGTTGGAGAAAGAGACGTACAAAGCATTGTAGAAGATATACAAACACAAGTTGAGAAGAAAGTAAAATTGCCTACAGGCTATTATATCACATATGGTGGGGCTTTTGAAAATTTAGTAGCTGCTAAAAAAAGACTTGGGTTTGCTGTTCCTGTCTCTCTCTTAATCATATTTCTGTTATTGTATTTTGCATTTGGTTCTATAAAACAAGGATTGTTGATTTATTCTGCAATCCCTCTATCGGCTATTGGAGGAATTTTGTTTTTAGCCATGCGGGGAATGCCTTTTAGTATTAGTGCCGGAATTGGGTTTATTGCGCTTTTTGGTGTAGCTGTTTTAAATGGCATTGTATTGATTTCGGAATATAATCGTATTAGAAAGGACGGGGAAACTGATCTTATGCAAATTGTTTTACAAGGTACTAAGCACAGATTGCGCCCTGTGTTAATGACAGCCTTTGTAGCTTCACTCGGCTTTTTACCAATGGCTATTAGTCATGGCGCAGGAGCAGAAGTTCAACGCCCGCTTGCAACGGTTGTAATTGGAGGTTTGTTGATCGCTACCTTCCTAACTTTGTTTGTGTTGCCTGTACTTTACGTTTTATTTGAAAAGGGAATAAAGCCAAAAGCAATTGGAAAAACACTCATCCTCATTGTAGCCGCTTGTTTTAGTTACAATAGTGCAAAAGCTCAAGTACCTATCAGTTTGCAGGCTGCTATTGATACAGCTTTGAAAAACAATTTATCCCTTAAAAACGAGCGTTTAAACGCTGAATATTACAAAAGATTACAGGGTTCGGGAATAGATATTCCGCAAACATCGGTTAGCGGCGAATATGGACAGATAAACAGTTATTTTAAGGATACCCGATTTTCTGTTGCTCAAAGTATAAAATTTCCAACGGTATATGCCAAACAAAAATCTGTTTTAAACGAAGAGTGGAAGAATAGTATTTTAAGTATGGCGGCGAAGCAAATCGACTTAAAGAAAAATGTCTCGCAAGCCTACTTTGAGTTAGTCTATTTAAAAGAAAAACAAAAACTTTTACAACATACAGATAGTATCTACGCACAGTTTCTGAAAAATGCAGAGATAAGATTTAGTAAAGGAGAAAGCAATGTTCTTGAAAAGACAACTGCTGAAACGCAGCGTGGACAGATTAATCAGCAATTAAAACAAATCGACCAGGATTTTTTTATTGTGCAATTGCAATTTAAACTGTTATTAAATAGCAACACGGATTACATTCCGGATGGTTCAGTTAAAACATTAGAAGTTGCTAACGTTGGTGATACCTCCATTGTTAAAGGACATCCTTTAATTGCTCAATTAAAACAGCAACAACAGATTGGGATTTCAAAATATAAACTGGAACGATCGAAACTATTACCTGATTTATTTTTCGCTTATAATAATATGAGTATGAAAGGTTATGGCGCAGATGAAAAGTTTTATACAAGCGCCAATCGTTTTCAATCCTTTCAGGCAGGTATCGGCATTCCTTTGTTTTTTACGGCTCAACGCTCTAAAATAAACGCCTTGAATATTCATAATCAAATGGCAGAAAACAACTACTCGTTGGGATTAAAGTCTATGCAAACTGAATATCAGCAAGTTTTATTGAATTACGCCAAAAATCTTCAGGCAGTAAAGTACTATGAAAGTACTGCCTTAAAAAATTCCGAAACAATCTTAAACACAGCTAATAAGCAGATAAATAATGGAGAAATTAATTATCTGGACTGGGTTCTTTTAATAAATCAATCCATTAGCATTCAAAGCGAATACCTAGATCAGGTCAAGAATTTAAATCAAAGCATTATCCAACTGAATTCATTAACAAACAAATAATAAAAAAATGAAACAATATATAATTCTACTCATAGCTTCGTTATTCCTGTTTAGCTGTGGAAATAAAGAAACAATTGAGACTGCACAGGATACAAATACTTCTTCTGATATAGTTGAAATGACTGATGCCCAAATTAAAAGTGCCGAAATAAGAACTGGAAAAATTGAGCAGAAAAGCATTTCAGCATTACTTAAAGTTAACGGTGTGATTGATGTGCCGCCACAAAACATGGTTTCCATCGGCGTGCCACTAGGAGGCTATTTAAAAACATCAAAATTACTTCCGGGCATGCACGTAAATAAAGGAGAAGTAATAGCCGTTATGGAAGACCAGCAGTACATTCAAATACAACAGGAGTACCTCACCGCTAAAGCAAACTTTTCGTATTTAGAAAGTGACTATAACCGACAAAAAGAATTAAATCAAAGTAAGGCCACAAGTGATAAATCTTTTCAAAAAACGGAAGCAGAATATAAAAGTCAGCAAATAATGATAAAGGCGCTTTATGAAAAATTAAAGCTTATTGGGATTAATCCAGATGGTTTAAATGAAAACAACTTATCGAGAAGTGTCAATATTGTCTCGCCAATTGACGGTTACGTTTCTTCTGTGAACGTAAACATTGGAAAATATGTTAGTCCCATGGAAGTATTGTTTGATATTGTAAATCCAACGGACATACACTTCGCTTTAACCGTATTTGAGAAGGATGTAAATAAACTTTCAAATGGGCAAAAAGTGGTAGCTTATACTAATAATAATCCTGATAAAAAGTACCGTGCCGAAATCATTCTTATTGGTCAGGATTTATCGAACGAGAGAAGTGTTGTTGTGCATTGTCATTTTGACCAATACGATAAAACATTATTACCGGGAATGTTTATGAATGGAGAGATTGAAATAAAAAATGAAAATGCTTATGTAATTCCTGAAAATGCAGTAGTAACTTTTGAAGGCAAACACTTTGTTTTTTCTGAAAATTCCAAAAATAAATTTACCATGATTGAAGTAACAACAGGAGTCACAGAAAACGGACTTCTTGAAGTTAGTTCAAAAAATTCAAACCTAAGTTCGGATAAAATAGTTTTAAAAGGAGCTTATGATTTATTAATGAAAATGAAAAACACGGAAGAGTAAGGTAAAATAATAATGGAAAATATCTGTTTATTGGTGTGGTTATTATTTCGT
>JBFWYJ010000366.1:0-3646 GCA_050186555.1 Bacteroidia bacterium | reverse complement strand
CAAGCAAATACAACATTGAAAGTAGCCAGGCAGCTTTGAAAGAAGCCAGTGCCAATCTTGAAAAAACCTTTATATATTCTCCGGTTGAAGGCACCGTATATAAATTGAATGTTGAAAAAGGAGAACGTGTGCAAGGCGTACAAGGTTTTCAAGGCACAGAAATATTAAGACTCGCTAACTTAAATGAAATGGAAGTTAGTGTGGAAGTTAATGAAAATGATATTATTCGTGTACACAGGGGAGATACAGCAATTGTTGAAGTTGACGCATACATCAATCAAAAATTCAAAGGTATTGTAACAGAAGTGGCTAACTCGGCCAATACAAGTGGTATTTCTATTGATCAAGTAACGAATTTTGTTGTAAAAATCCGTTTGTTACGCGAATCATACTCCTATTTAATTACAGATAGAAACCCCGTTCCATTTAGACCGGGAATGAGTGCAAACGTTGATATACAAACTTTCCGTGCCAATAAAGTTGTTTCTATTCCAATACCTGCAGTTACCACCAGAAGTGCTGATTCACTTAATACTGTAAGCAAAATCCAAAATGAAGATGAAGAAGGTGATATTGAAGTTAAAGACGATAAGGAAAAAGTTGATGAAGACAATGAAAAAAAATCTCAATCTGAATTAAAAGAGTATGTATTTATTGAAAAAGATGGTCAAGCGATTCAAGTTGAAGTAAAATCAGGTATTCAGGATAATGAATTTATTGAAATAAAAGAAGGTTTAAAAGAGGGCGATATTGTCATTGCCGGACCTTACGCACAAGTTTCACGCACATTGAGAGACAAGACAAAAATAAAAGTTGTTTCTAAAAAAGAAATCTATAACAAAGAATAATTGAGTTATATTCTCAATATTGAAACTTCCACTACAAATTGTTCAGTAAGCTTATCGCTAAATGGAAAATTGTTGCATTTTATTGAAGTAAACGATGGATATAAACATGCTGAAAATTTGCATCCCTTTATTGAAAAATTATTAATAGAATCTTCTTTGACTCCTCGTGACTTAAATGCAATTGCTGTAAGTAAGGGCCCGGGGTCTTATACGGGACTGAGAATAGGCGTTAGCGCAGCAAAGGGCTTAGCATATGCTCTTTCCATTCCCTTAATTGGTATTAGTAGTTTGAAAATATTAACCAAAGCAGCTATTGAATTAAAACAAAATGAAAAAGCATACTTCGTTCCAATGATTGATGCAAGGAGAATGGAAGTTTATTCGGCCTGTTATGATGAAAAACTGAACGTTATAAGAGACACGGAAGCTCTTATCTTAACTGAAAATAATCCATATATAAACTACAAAGGGGGTATTTATTGTTTTGGTGATGGTGCTCATAAAATTATATCCGCTTGGTCTATTTCAACAATACAGATAATCGAAAACATATACCCCAATGCAAAATATATGCCTGAGTTAAGTCATGAATTATTTCAAAGCAATTCATTCGAAAATGTTGCGTATTTAGAGCCATTCTATTTAAAAGAATTTGCAGGTAACAAAAAATAATTGTTATATACTTCTATATTTTCACCTATTATTTCTTTTAATAATTCCTTCTGTCTATTCACAGACAATCAATGGGCGGATTTTAGAAGAACAAACAGGAAAAGAAATACCTTTTGTTTTTGTTAAAGAAAAAGGCACAAATAATGGCGTAACATGTGATATTGATGGCAGGTTTAAATTGTCTGTTAAAAGTTTTCCAGCAACATTTCAATTTCAGATCATTGGATACGAATCCAAAGAGATTAACATTAATGAATTCAACGCGGCTAGTGAATTAAAAATTTACTTAAAGCCAACAAGTTTTGTTTTGGATGAAATTTCTGTAAGTCCAAAAGAAAATCCGGCTAATGAATTGATCCGACAGTTAATAAAAAATAAATCAAAGCACGATCCCCATAAACTGCCTTTTTATTCATGCCACACGTATGCGAAAACCTATTTTACTATTAGTGATAAAAATGGAGATGAAAATTATTATACAAAACTTGATACAGCAAAAAACAAAGACGAAATTAATCTTGTTAAAAAACAATATTTATTTCTATTAGAAACATCATCATTAAGAAAATACTTGTTTAAAAATATTCATCAAGAGAAAATTCTGGCTTCAAAAGTTAGTGGGTTTAAATCGGCACCATTTGCTTCAATGGCCTCGCAACTACAATCCTTTAGTTTTTATGATAATTCCATTGAAGTCTTAGGTATCAAATATGTTAATCCTATACAAAAAGGAACGTTTAGAAGGTATAACTTTGAAATAGAAGATACAATTATTCAAAATTCAGACACTACTATACTAATCAGATTTAATCCCAAACCGGATCCAACATTTAAGGGTTTGAAAGGCGTAATCTATATCAATAAAGCACATGTTGCAATTAGCAATGTTATTGCCAGTCCCATTGAATCTCAATCTGAAGAAAACAACATTCGTATACAACAACAGTACTCAATGGTTGGAGAACATTGGTTTCCAAGTCAATTAAATACTGAAATAATTTTCACCTCAGCGAAAATTAATTCCTCAGATAATTCCAAAAGCAATTTCATCAAATGTGTTAGCAAGGTATACATAGACGATGTTAACCTGGATTCAATCATAAAAATCAAACGAAAAAACACGGTTGTTCTTACAGAAAAAGGTTATGAGTCTAAAGATGATAATTATTGGGATTACATTCGAATAGACAGTCTTTCAGAAAAAGAAAAAAGAACCTACGTTAAAATTGATAGTATCGGTAAAGCGCAAAAATTTGAGCAAAAGATTAAATTACTCAAAATAATGAGTACCGGTTTAATTCCAATTGGCGTATTTGGTATTGACATCAATCGAATACTAAAAGTAAATGACTACGAAGGGGTAAGATTAGGTTGCGGAGTTAAAACAAATGAAAAATTAAGCAATTGGTTTCAAATAGGCGCTTTTGGAGGTTACGGTTTTCGAGATAAAGCATTTAAATATGGTGGGGAGCTTTCCTTGTTTGCTGATAAGAATAAAAATCAGTTCTTGAAATTTGAATTATACAGAGACTTACAAGAATCAGGCAATTTTAGTTTTTACGGCGCAAACAATTCATTATTCTCTACAGAAAGAATTAGAACGCTTATGGTAAACAAAATGGATGCTGTTTCTGCCTTCAAGGCATCGATAAATACCTCTTTCTTTAATGTTTTTAAGTCGTCATTATATTTATCTGTTTCTGAAATGACCACGCCCTTTGGTTATGGCTCACCTGAGAAGAAATATGAAGATGTAATTAATAAGTTCACTAATAATGAAATTGGCATAAATATAAAATATTGGCCATTTGAAAAATATGCAGAATCGTTTTTGGGTCTGGTTTCCTTAGGCAGTAAATGGCCATGTTTTTATTTGAATGTTTCTCAATCTATGTTGGATAAGGTACAAGATTATCAGAGCAAGTTTTATTATTCTAAAATTGATTTTAAAATAGTTCAAAACATTCCTTTTAAAATAAAAGGGTATTTTAAATATGCCTTACAAGCAGGTAAAGTATTTGGAAATGTACCTTACAGTCTACAGTTTAATAACAATCCAAGCAGGGCAAACAACTATCCTGTAAGTGCTGATAATTCTTTTGAAACGATGTATTACAATGAAAGAT
>JBFWYJ010000365.1:0-3647 GCA_050186555.1 Bacteroidia bacterium | reverse complement strand
CTAAAATTAGATTTTGTATTATAAAACTATTTTGTGTATGATTTTTTCGAACGGTTATTTCTTTTATTCCACTGTTTCTAATATTGAAATCAATTAGTTTAGAATCAAAATGAACTTCTCCACCATGTTCTATAATTGTTTCCCGAATCGCTTGAATTAGTTGTGGCAATTTATTGGTGCCAATGTGTGGATGTGCATCTATCATTATCTCTTCCGATGCGCCATGATAAACCAATGTTTTTAAAATGGAATCAATGCTGCCTCGTTTATGACTACGTGTGTACAACTTACCATCACTATATGTTCCGGCACCTCCTTCACCAAAGCAATAATTACTTTCAGGATTCACAAGATGTTCTTTGTTGATAGCAGCTAAATCCCTTCTTCTGTCTTTTACGTTTTTACCTCTTTCAAAAATTATTGGCTTAATGCCAAGCTCTATACATTTTAATGCAGCAAATAATCCAGCCGGACCGCAACCAATTATATGGCATGTGTTTTTTGATTTTGAAACATCTTTATAATCAAAGACTATCTTGTCTGTTGTAACAGGCTCATCAATAAAAACATCAAGTGATAGATTAACTTTTATTTGTTTCGCGCGCGCGTCAATACTCCTTTTATGAAGTTTTAGTTGTACGGTTTGAGTTTCATCTAAGGAAAGCTGTTGTTGAATTTCTTTTTTAAGAGCTTGTTCCTGAAAGGCAATAGAAGGAGGAAGTTGTAATTGAAGCGACTTTATCATAGAAAGGTAATTATCCTTTAACAAGGCAAAGGTATGATTTATCTTGCTTCCGTCTTTCTTTTTCAGCTGAAATGACAATAAAAAAACCCGCCAATTGGCGGGTCTTCATTTAATATAGATTAATTACTTCATCAAAGTTACATGCCCTGTTTTAGTATATTTTTTACCATCCAAAGCTTTGTACGTTATCTTATAAACGTAAGCATCATTCTTGCTTAACTCTCCTTTATAGTAACCTGTCCAACCTTTTAGTTGATCAGTTGAAGTAAATAGTTTTTCTCCCCAACGATCAAAGATGATCATTTCTATTTCAACGATACCTGTCCCATAAACCAAGAAGACATCGTTTACGCCATCATCGTTAGGCGTAAAAATATTCGGAATATAAACATTATGATCTTTGGTTACTACAACATGAACTTCATCCTGTGATTTACATCCAAACGGCGTCACAGCTTCGATAACATAATTACCGGAGTTGTTTGGCATAATTTGAGTGTTAGGACAAACTTTACAAAGAATTCCTTCTCCTGAAATCCATGTCAATGTTCCCTCACCCGAACCATTTAGATACATTGGTTCATCGAGGTTTACAACAAAATCTTCACCGGCATCAACTTTTGGTGTAGGATTAACATTTATAATTACCGTACCTGTAGCTCCACAATTACCGGAGTTCGTTACATTAACAGTGTAAATTGTAGTAAACTTTGGGCTAGCGTACGGACTAGCAACGGATGGGTTTTCTAAGCCTTGAGTTGGCAACCAAGAATAATTATTTCCTCCATTTGCGTTTAATCTAACTGTTTCGCCTTCACAAATATTAAATGTTCCACCAACAACGGCGGTTACTTGAGGAACCACCTCGATCAGTATTTCTTTGGTAACAGCACATGAATGACCATTAACATCGTTATAACCCGTAACGGTATAATTAGTCGATTCATTCGGAGAAACATTTGCCGTTCCGTCATTCAACATTGTCACATTCGTGTTTGGCGACCAATTATAGAACTGTGCTCCGGAAGCAAAAATTGTAGTGTTATTGCCTCTGCATATTTTATTTAAATTGGTTGAAAGATTTAATTGTGGTAATGGAATAACATTAACTGCAACGGTAGCAAATCCAGCGCAAATGCCATTTTCTCCAACTATTGTATAGGTAGTGGATACGTTAGGGTTTAATGTAACAAAATTTGAGAACGGATTATTCATGCCTGCTGAAGGACTCCAAGTATAGGATGAAGCTCCCATTGAATTTAAATTAACGCTTTCTCCTGCACAAACAGCTGTTTTGCTCACAGTTGCGATTAGATTAGGAAGCGGAATAACAGAAACCTGAACAACTGCCGTTGAAGTACACGTATTAACTTCTCCTGTTACTGTATAATTTGTAGTAGATAGAGGTGATGCAATTACCGCTTGACCAACAGGTGTGTTTAACGATCCTGAAGGAGACCAAGTATATGAATTCGCGCCAACTGCGTTCAAATTTACTCCTGAACCTGAACAAACGGTAGCGTTGTTTGGCGCCAGTAAAAGGGATGGCGAAGGCATTACAGTAACAGTTGAATTTTCTGTTGCGCTTTGACAATTTAAACTTGAACCATAAACACTATATATGCTTGTAACAGCAGGACTAGCAATCACTGATGAGCCTGTTGTCGCATTAAGAGAAGGCCCTGACCACGAATAAGTATCCGCGCCGGCAGCCACCAATACTGTGCTTGATGATGAACACATAGAAGCAGAACTTACTGTTATTGTTGGATTTGGAACTATCGCAACAGTATAAGTTGTGGTATTGGTGCAGCTTCCAAGTGTTCCAGAAAGCGTTAATGTTTCAATTGTTGGCAAAGATGTTGGATGAGCTGTAAAAGTAATTGGCGAAGTATTCAAGTTTGCCGGTGCGGCTAATCCGCCTGAAGCAATCCAAGAATAACTACTAATTCCTGATGCAGATAATGTCACAAAATTTTGCGAACCATTGAAGCTTTGAGCGCATAGTGAATTACCACCCCCAATTGTAATGTTTGGCAATGGAATTACAGATGCCGCAGCAACTGCAGCATTAGTACAACCTAAAGAGCTAGTTACTGTAACCGTATAATTACCAGTTTCTGATGATGTAACATTGCTTAGCACTGGATTTTGAAGATTAGATGTGAAACTATTCGGTCCGGTCCATGCATATGCTGTGCCTCCATTGGCAGTTAATGTAAATGAATCATTTGTACAAGCAGTTGGATTTGTAACAGCAATTGTAGGTATAGGATTGATAACAACTATCGCGGTATCATTGGCGGTTGTATTTGTTACGTCAGCTATTGTAACCGAATATATTGTTGTACTTCCGGGACAAACAGTAAATGGTCCAGGGCCGCTTCCAATATTTGGTGTCCAAGTGTAAGAATAAGGGCCGGTTCCCCCTGAGGCTGTTGCAGAAATTGTAGTACACGCACTAGGACAAATACTCTGTCCTGTAATTTGAACATTTGGACCACAACTTACAGCAGTTACTACTCCGGTGATAGTGTCGCCACCGCAACCATATCCAAGAACCAACTTAACTGTGTAAGTTCCAGGACCTGAAAACAAATGTGTTGGATTAGCAATATTAGAAGTATTAGTCGGTCCAGAAGCAGGATCACCAAAATTCCATAAATAACTTTGAACAGGATTAACTGTTGAAGTAGTACAACCTTGATTTAATGAAGTAATACTTGGAGCCGCAAATGAACCTGACAAACAACTCATAGTTGATGTAAATGGCGGCGGCGGTACTTTCAAATATGATTGAATGAAAGTTGGTAAACCGTACTGAGATGTCCCTGGGGCAGTGCTAACACCATTTGCAACATAATTACAACCTACTCCAAGCGTATTGGGGTTATTAATTACA
>JBFWYJ010000364.1:0-3662 GCA_050186555.1 Bacteroidia bacterium | reverse complement strand
AGCAAATGAATTTGCGAAAGCAGGTTTCTGCTTCTTAAAATTCAATTTTTCTTTTAACGGCACCACAATTGAATCTCCTTGCGATTTTGTTGATTTGGATGCATTTGGTAAAAATAATTATTGCATAGAGCTAAACGACTTAGGAAAAATAATTGATTGGTCAGTTGAAAACCTATCTCATATTATTGATATTAACTCAATTTTTTTGATTGGTCATAGCAGAGGAGGTGGTATTGCAATACTAAAAGCTTGTGAGGATGTACGAATCAAAAAACTTGTTACCTGGGCATCAATTTCGAATTTAATCAACCGAAACAGCCAAAAAACAATTGAAGAATGGAAGAAAAAAGGTGTTGTATTCACATTGAATGGCAGAACAAAACAGCAGATGCCTTTGTACTATCAATTTTATGAAACTATTCAACAAAACAAACAGAGACTGGACATTATTGCTAATTCAGGAACACTAAAAATTCCGTATACAATCATCCATGGAAAAAAAGACGATGCTGTAAATTATTCTGAAGCTGAGCAATTGAAGAAATGCTTTCCTCATGCAAAACTAATTTCATTTGAAAATGGAAATCATACATTTGGTGCCAAACATCCATTTGATGAAAACAATATTGAACAAGACACAATAGATTTAATAGATCAAAGTATTGGTTTTCTTAAAGAAAAAGCCGACTAAATATTAGTCGGCTTATATGTTCTGCCTACGTATCCCATCCGGGCTATTACCATTGGATGTCGTGGCGTGGTAGTTCCTATTTAGTATAGTACAAATTTAGTACCATTCTGTATGTTTAAACGTTAAACGAGCGTTAAAAGTTGGTGTTATGATTTAGTATATATACACAACATCCTAACAAATATTGTTAATTGTTTATTTCAAGTTAATATTGATTTCATTTAAATAACCTAATAAAACTGATTAAATATTAAACGATTAGAGCATTTTTTTATCTTTAAGCGATGGAATTTCCTATTCTTAAACAAGCCATTTATGGAATTATAGGTGAAGAAGCCGATAATTTAAAAATTGATGCTTATTTAATAGGCGGCTTTGTTCGCGACCAGTTTTTAAAGCGGCAAAGTAAAGATATTGATGTTGTTGCCATAGGAAAAGGCATTGATTTAGCCAAAGCTGTTCAAAAGAGATTAGGAGATGAGGCCTACTTGACTGTCTTTAAAAATTTTGGTACCGCTCAAATCAAATGGAAGGATATAGAAGTTGAATTTGTAGGTGCCAGAAAAGAAAGTTACTCCAGAGATTCACGAAAACCAATTGTTGAAGATGGTACCTTGCAGGACGATCAGTTTAGAAGAGATTTTACCATCAATGCTTTAGCCATTGGCTTAAGTAAAAATACTTTCGGGAAATTATTAGACCCCTTTGACGGAATTAATGACCTTAATAATAAAATAATTCGAACACCATTAGATCCAAGTATAACTTATAGCGATGATCCGTTAAGAATGATGCGAGCAATTAGATTTGCCAGTCAACTAAACTTTAACATTGAAGAAAAATCTCTTGCCGCGATTAATAAAAATAAAGAAAGAATAAAAATTGTAAGCAAAGAAAGAATATCGGATGAGCTTAATAAAATTATATTATCTCCTAAACCATCCGTTGGCTTTAAACTACTTTTTGAAACAGGTTTGCTTGAATTAATCTTTCCACAGTTCTATAACTTACATGGCGTAGATACAATTAATGGCCTTTCACATAAAGATAACTTCTTTCATACATTAGAAGTTCTTGATAATGTTTCAAAGAATTCTGATAATCTTTGGTTACGCTGGAGCGCTGTTTTACATGATATCGCCAAGCCTGCAACAAAGCGTTTTGAAGAAGGTCGTGGATTTACATTTCACGGTCATGAAGATAAAGGCGCAAGAATGGTTCCAAAAATATTCTCTGAGCTTAAGTTACCTTTGAACGAAAAAATGAAGTATGTTCAGAAATTGGTATTACTTCACCTACGACCTATTGTTCTTGCAAAAACAGAAGTCACAGACTCTGCAGTGCGCAGAGTATTATTTGAAGCCGGAGATGATATTGATGATTTAATGCTGCTATGCGAAGCGGATATTACCACAAAAAATCCCAATAAGGTTAAACGCTATATGCAGAATTTCGAAATTGTTCGAAAAAAACTTGTTGAGATAGAAGAAAAAGACCGTTTGAGAAATTGGCAGCCACCTGTTGACGGCAATGAAATTATGACTCGGTATAAATTAGGTCCCGGCCGGGAAATAGGTATTTTGAAAAACGCCTTAAAAGATGCAATTATTGACGGCCACATTGAAAATAATTACGAAAGTGCTATTTCATTTCTTGACGAAAGATTTAACCAAATTAAGAAGTAATGAAATTTCAAATTGAAACAGAAATTCCAAATCCTGATTTTAAAATTGATTATCAGGATAAATTGTTTTTAATTGGTTCTTGCTTTTCTGATAATATTGGAAATAAACTATCTCAATTAAAGTTTAACGTTACGCAAAACCCATCAGGTATTTTATTCAATCCAATGAGTATTGCCAATACTTTGAACCATATTTGTTCAAACCTAACATTTAATGAAGAGCTGCTAATTGAACAAGACGGGTTATGGTATTCGTTTTTACATCATGGAAGCATTTACAGCTCATCAAAAGAGGAACTTCTTTCTAAAATTGAAAATACGCATGCGTTATGTCATAATGTTCTAAAAAACACCACAAAATTGTTTATTACATTTGGTTCGGCACATATCTACACTCATAAAAACCTAAAGACTGTAGTTTCAAATTGTCATAAAGTCCCGAATACTTATTTTACAAAATCACTTCTTACAGTTTCAGAAATTGTAGAAAATTTCAAAAAGTGTATTTCTGCTATAAAGTCAATAAATCCGGGCATTAAAATAATATTCACAGTTTCACCGGTTTTATACATTAAAGATGGCATCCATGAAAATCAGTTAAGTAAAGCTACATTGCTGCTTGCCATTAATGAACTTCAAAAATTAGAAAATATAGGTTACTTTCCTAGCTACGAAATAGTTCGAGACGAATTAAGAGATTACCGCTTTTATAAAGAGGATTTAGCACATCCCAATGATATAGCGATCAAATATGTTTGGGAGAAATTTTCAGATTGTTATTTTTCTGATGAAACAAAAGAAATTGCTTTTGAAGTAGAGAAGATAATTCAAATGGAGAATCACAAACAACTGCAACCGGAAAGTGATGCCTCAAAAAAGTTTACCGGTTCGTTGGAAAAAAAGAAAAGGGAACTTTTTGACAAATTCCCTTTTCTAAATAAGTAAGCTTTTACTATCCGGCAACAGCCTTAGATACGCGCTTTCTTTCATTCTCATCTAAAATGATCTTTCTCATACGAATATGATTAGGTGTAATCTCAACGTACTCATCATTTTGGATGTATTCCAACGCTTCTTCTAAACTGAATCTGATTTTTGGTGCAATTCTCATTTTCTCGTCGCTTCCACTAGCACGCATATTTGTCAGTTTTTTTTCTGTGCAGATATTAATTACTAAGTCATCCGGACGAATATGCTCTCCGATAACCATTCCAGGATAAATCTCTTCACCAGGATCAACAAAAAATCTTCCGCGATCTTGTAATTTATCTATACTATAAACAATTG
>JBFWYJ010000363.1:0-3721 GCA_050186555.1 Bacteroidia bacterium | reverse complement strand
CTTGAGTTAAATCGGTATATCAAAATATTTCTTAATCGAGAAGACATAAAAATTGAAGTCACAAATGAAGATAGGTTTATTCTAAAGAGAGGTGTTGATATAGCCCATAATTTAAGTGAGGGGGAAAAAACAGCTATAGCCTTTGCTTACTTCTTAGTTTCGCTGGAAAGCCTTCAAAAAGAAGAAAAACTACAAAATCAAATTATTTTTATTGATGATCCGATCTCAAGTTTAGATGCTAATCACATAGCTCAGATTTACTCTCTAATAAATTCTTTCTTCTTTCGTAAAGGCTTAGTCACAGAAAATCCAGAGACCGTTACTAATTGTTTTAAACAACTTTTTATTTCCACGCATAATTTTGAATTTTTCTCTTTTCTAAAGGATTCGGGGCAACTTAATAAAAAGAAAAAGGTCAAAATTCTTGACAAAACGGAACAAAGCCCAACTTGTGAATATTATCTGGTAAAGCGGATTGCGAACGACAAATCAGAAATACAGCCAATGCCTAATAGCATAAAGCTGTATAAATCCGAATATGTTTACTTATTCGATATTATTTTCAATTTTCATAAAAACGGATGCCAGGAAACAGATGAAAAGTTCATTTTAATGCCAA
The DNA here is from genome assembly GCA_050186555.1 of Bacteroidia bacterium. GTDB lineage: Bacteria > Bacteroidota > Bacteroidia > B-17B0 > Aurantibacillaceae > Aurantibacillus. The sequence continues at coordinate 3,102 of JBFWYJ010000363.1, read as the reverse complement.
ATGCCTTGCGCAGATTCTTAGAAATGTACACGCTTATGAAATTGCCTCATACACGGGATGAATTCGATAATCGGGTTTCCGAATTGGTTGGTGAAGGAAACCAGCTTAAATTTTTAAATCACTTTTCGCATTTTACGACATTTGAAAAATTAACAAAACACGATGAATTAATAATGAATTTGCCGAATGCTTGTCAAGAACTTATTGACTTATTAGGAAAAGATGAGGGGCATTTTAATTCACTTAAACGAGCGATTAACATTCAAAACTAATAGTATGGCTGCAACAATTGATACAGAACCCAAATTGGATGATTTAGCTTTAGTTAAGTACCTAAAAGACCTTGAAAGTCCATTTCTTTCAATAATTCAAAATGTTTATGATGATGTAAAGGACATCTTGAATAATCGCATTCAGGTCATATTTCCTAAATATACCCTACATAATACAGGGCATTCGTTTCGAATAATTGAATACATGAATAAGTTAGTTGACGACCCAACGAAATTAGATGAACTTGAAATTGCTCTTTTAATATGTTCTGCCCTATTACACGATGTTGGAATGGCAGCAAGTGAGGAAGATATAAATGCGATTAAGGCTGATTCTTTTTCATTTTGTGACGTGAAATTCTCCGCAATGAAGAAATTAGTTAATGGTAATGAGGATTTGGCATTACAGGAATATATTAGACGTATTCACGCTGGATTATCAGGAAGATATATACGGGAAAAACTCAAGGACAAATTAATTATTCCTAAGTTAACAAACTTAGATTTTGCCAATGAATTAGCTCTTATCTGTGAAAGTCATACACAGGATTATGATTGGGTAAAAACCAATTTAAGTGTCTATGAGGTACGGGGTAAATACTATTTCAATTCTCAATATGTCGCGTGTATCCTAAGATTAGCAGATATACTGGATATAGATGGGAACAGAACACCATATAAACTTTATCAGCTTATCGCTCCAAAAGGTGTGAGTGATGAAGAATGGAAACAGCATTTTATAATTTCCAACACTGACAAAATTATTTTCAACGATAGAACACGCCAGAAGAAAATAGTTTTTTACGGAAAAGTCAAAAATGCAAGTACGCATCGAAAAATTTTAACTTATATCGACTGGGTAAAAATCGAATTGACCAATTCGGTGGCTTTGGTTACAGGAATGCAACCCCAATATAGTTTGATGTATGATACGAATCCTGAAATAAATATTCAGACGGAGGGATATACTTTCTCAGATCATAAAATGACCCTCCAATTTGAAGCAATTAGTTCTTTATTGATGGGCGAAAAAATCTATGGCAATCGTTCCTTGGGTTTAAGAGAGCTCATACAAAATTCAATTGACGCTTGCAGAATAAGAGAAGAAAATGAACAAGCCGCTTATGAATTTGGGCAAGATAAATATATCCCCAAAATAAAAGTGATATTGGATCCAAATAAAAATCAAGCTATTATTCAGGACAATGGGATCGGAATGTCAATGAACATTATTAAGAAACATTTTTTAAATATTGGCATTTCATACTATAAATCAGATGATTTTTTGTTAAAAGATTTTAATTATAAACCCATTGGAAATTTTGGAATCGGATTTCTATCTTGCTTTATGCTCTCGGATAATGTAATGGTAAATACAAGACACTATAAAACAAAGCATAAGTACAGAATTGAACTTGAAAAGGGAAATGAATGGACTCCCTTAACTATAAGCGAGGATGTAAATTTTGAAGGAACAGAAGTTATTTTAAACTACGAACATTTTATTAAAGTATTTGACAATAAGCCGGAAAAGGTAAAAGAGTTCTTAGCAAAATATTTTCTAACAGACGATGTTGATTTTAAATTAATCAATCGTCCTCCAATTGAATCGATTGTTGAAATAAGTAATCCCGTAATTTTTAACGGTATTCTTGACAAAGGAATTACTAAAGTTGATTTTCAGGATTACCTAAACGATATTGATGGCTATGTCCTGATCAAGAATAAGAAAGCATTTGTTGAAACAATGGAAGACCTGGATCTCGCAGGTGATTTATATAAATATACAGATGGAGATGGTTTAACTGAAATCACTGAATTAGCAGTTCTTCAAATTGATGATTACATTAATAATAAAGAAATAAAGTATCTCTCCATTCCATTAGTAGAATCAGATGCTGAAGATGACTTTTTAAATGGATTACAATTCACGCAAGATGATGTAAAAGAAGTTATCGATAAGTTGGACGATAAATTAAGATGGATTTCTATATTAGTTCCTAAAGAACTACAGTCAAATCTTAATGATGAAACAATAGATAATAATGATCTAATATTGGATAATTTAGATTTTAAGGGGTTAGTGAAAATTGGGCACTCAGATACTTGTAAAACAAGGATCTTCGTAAAAACAATAAAACTATTTGAAGGCCGAAAGAATCAGTTATACCTGCCTTTTGATGACGAAAAGAAATCTTCCTGGCATTACTTATATAATGAAAAGCAGAGAAAGGAACTCTTTATAAGAGGCGTTTTAATCAAAGATTTCTATTTTGAACTTCCAATTTCTGCTTCAATTTTTGAAATTACTACTATAGTAGCCAATATAAAATCAAGAAAATTTATTCCCGATATTTCTCGAAATAATTTTGACGACAGTACCAAGCCTATAATCAATTATATTATAGGTAAAGCCATTCATATGGCAGCCAATAATCTACTTAGTTTAAATACTGATGAAAAGTTAACACTTAATAATTTCATAAATACTTATTACGATAAGCAGACGGAGTTTGAAAAAATTGTACTATGACATATGTAAAATATTTTTAAAAAATGGCAAAAACAATTAGAGTTTATAAGTCGGGGGGGGAATGGGTAGCAAAAAGAGCCGGAGCTGGAAAAGGCAGATATTTTGACACTCAGAAAGAAGCCTATTTATATGCACGAGAAGTCGCTTTAAATAATGGCTTAACCATTACTGTTTATTATCCAACTGGAGGCATCCAAAAAGTCATTACACCCAAAGAGAACGCTAATGACGATGGCTGCTTCATTACCACCGCTTGTGTTAAGTATTATGGTTTTGATGACAATTGTTATCAACTTC
>JBFWYJ010000362.1:0-3742 GCA_050186555.1 Bacteroidia bacterium | reverse complement strand
CACAAAATGAAGTGAATTTTAAATTCAGTGATATCTCATTTGTAAAAGATGAACGTAATAAACAGTTTGGATACTTTTCAAATCTAAACCAATTGACACAACCGTTTACAAAGTCGCTGGGCGGATATTCCATCACCATTGTAGGTAATCCAAATTTAGGAAATGTAAAAAGTATAATGGTTGGTGTTCGAAACCCAAAAGACCCGGGTAATTTAGCACAATGTGTTGAAGTATGGATTAACGAATTACGTTTAACTGATTTTAATAACCGGGGCGGCTGGGCTGCAACCGGACAGATGCAGTTAAAAATGGCTGACTTAGGAATGGCTTCACTTGCAGGCACGTATAGTACGCCATTCTTTGGAGGTGTTGAACAGAAAATAAATGAGCGAAGAAAAGAAACGACATTTAATTGGGATGCCAGTACTACCATCAACGCAGGTAAATTTTTTCCAACCAAATGGAAAATAACATTACCTGTTTATTACAATTATGGTCAAACTATCATTACACCATTGTTTAATCCGTTAGATGGAGACGTAAGAATGGAAGACTTCAATAAAAATGAAAACATTTCAGATGAAAGGAAAACTGAAATTAAATCACAAGTGTTAGATTTTACGGAGAGAAAAGGCTTTAACTTAACTAACGTACGAATTGATGGATTAAAACGAAAAGGAGCCAAACCTTTCCCTTGGGATATTTCCAACTTTTCAGTCACTTACGCCTTTACCCAACAATTTAAACGCAATATTAATGTTGATACTAATATTACTAAACAATACAGGGCAAATATTAACTACCAGTATTCAATTCCAAAACCACCGGTTTTAAAACCATTTGCAAATGTCTCTTTCTTGAAGAATAAATGGTTTGAGTTAATTCGTGATTTCAATTTGCAACTATTACCAAATAGTTTTGGAATGGGAGTAGATGTGAATAGAAATTTCGCATTGCTTAAAAACAGAGATATTACAAGTTTATACGAAGGATCAACTGTTTTTGAGAATCCAAGATTGTACAATAAAAATTTCTTAATTAATCGCTCCTACAATATGCGCTGGGATATAAGTAAATCTATCAAATTTGATTACACAGCGAATAATGAAGGAAGAATTTTGGAGCCATATGGCGATGTTTCCAAAAATTACCAGGATAGAAGAGACTCAATTACTGATATTTTCTTCAATGGAAAAGAAACAACTGTTGGAACCGGTACAAACCAAACAACATATAAAGAAGGTCGGTTTGGTGCTAATTTAACTTATAGACAACAAATGAATTTAAATGTCAATTTGCCTTTGAATAAAATTCCGATACTAAATTTCGCCAATGTTACTTATCGTTTTGGTGGCACATATACATGGAACAGAATGCCTTTTGGTGTGCCTGATTCGTTAAATATTGGTAATACCATTAATAATACCAACTCGCATAATATCACGGTTAACTTAAACATGGTTACACTTTATAACAAGATACCGTATTTCAAAAAATTAAACTCTGGGCAATCAGGTAATCTTAAATCTTCTGCAGCAAACTCTAAGAAGGAAACAAGCAAAGATTCTAGTGAAAAGAAAGTTAATGAGAACCTGAAAGATATTGCAGAATTTTTTGTTCGTGGTATAATGATGATTAAAAACATTGCCGTAACCGTGCAAGATGATAACGGACAAGGATTGCCTAATTTCTTGCCTAGAGCTCAGTATGGTGGAATGGATCCTTCTAGCAATAGCGCTCCTGGCTTTTTATTCACAACAGGCTTGTATGACCCAACTATAAGACAAAAAAGTGCGGAAAATGGTTGGTTGGCTAAAATACCAAATCAAACAACACCTTATCTGGAAACACAAAGCAGAAGTATAACATACCGATCAAGTATTCAACCACATGGTAGTTTGAAAATCGAATTAACCGGTAATTATAAAAAATCTAGAAGCTTAAGTGAATTTATGACATATGATCCTGTAACCGGCTTGTATGATTTTAATGTAAGTACAAACGAAACAGGTAATTTTAATATTACCACCTTAAGTTTTTTACAATCTATTCGGGATGCGAAGCCTGATGTAGAGTCTGTTTTATTTGACGAGTTTAAATTAGCGCGAATTGATGTTGCGAAAGGATTGGCAGAAAGCAATCCTAATTCTCAAGGCTTAATTTCTGTTCCTTCAACGAGCGGCACAACCTCAATTTATGATGGATATGATATCAACCAACAGGATGTATTAATTGGAGCATTTTACCAAACTTATACCGGAAGAAAAATTTCCGGATACAACACGAAAAATTTATTTCCTTCGATTCCGTTACCAAACTGGAATATTTCCTGGGATGGCTTAGGAAAGTTAGAGGTAATGAAAAAGACCTTCCGTTCTATAACCGTACGTCACGGTTATAGAAGCACTTATAATATTGCAGGTTATACCAATAACTTATTATATGGCAATACTGCAGGCGACCAAATAACAAGGTCGCCGGTGGTTGATCCGATTACTGGTAACGCCAATTTTAACGCGTACTACACACTTAATGCCGTTACAATTTCGGAAGGCTTTACCCCTTTGATAAAATTTGATTTACAATTCAATAAACCGGGGTGGCAGGCTAATGCCGAAATGAAACGTGATAAGACAGTTGCATTAAATATTACCGGACCACAAATTGTTGAGACAAAAGGTCAAGAATATATTGTTGGATTAGGATACAGGTATCCGCAGCTAACAATGAAAAATATTAGAATACAAGGCAAGCCTTTGAAGAGCGACCTAACAGTGAAAGTAGATTTCAGTTACAGAAAAAATCTATCTGTAATTAGAAGAATATCAGATAATATTAGTGTGCCTACAGGAGGGACAGACATCATCACAATCCGTTCTTCAGCGGATTATCTATTGACACCGGCAATTAATCTTAGGTTATTCTTAGATTGGATTAGAACCAAGCCGCAAACCTCAGCGTCCTTCCCTACTTCCAACACAACAGGTGGATTTAGCATAAGAATAAACTTCCAATAAAAATTATTTTTTAGGTGGATATAGAGCGTTGTAAACTCTATCCGCAATCTGCTCAGCAACCAAAGAAAAATACTTAGTGCTTATTTTTGAAGGTACATTTAAAGATTGAGGGAAATTCGTTTCAGAAATTCCCGAATTTAACTCCTTAGCATCATAAGAGTAAACCGTATAATGGACAATGATTTTTCTGTCTGAAGGACCGTATCCATTTAAATCAGGTGTTAATGTGCCTGCCTTAATGTCTAGCTGATTAATAAATACAAAAACATCCGTTTTATGTTTTCCATACAACAACGGAACTAATTTTGCATTTGTAACCTTTGCATTCATAAATCTCTCATCAGAATTCGTCTCTACATTTAATTGTCCCTTTTCAATGCCGTTTTGTTTCTTTTCCTTTTTTGGTGCTTTATAGTTTTTTTGGTCGGGCACCTTCATGTACTCGTAAGATAAATTCGAATATATACTGTACATTTCTTTTCTATACTTTACAGTATCCTCTAGCAAATCAATAACGCCAATTTTCTTTTTCTTAAAAGCTTTGTAAATCTGTTCGTTTAAACCGTCTCTGAATTGAAACTTTATTTCTTTACCTGACAAATTGGTTTCCTTGTTAATGTGGTAATCTATTTCGCTATTGTACAATTTTGGTTCAAATGGCACAAGCATAACATTGTGTTCATAGCTTTCTTTCTTTTTAGACTTGTTGATGGTGGTATTTTGAG
>JBFWYJ010000361.1:0-3755 GCA_050186555.1 Bacteroidia bacterium | reverse complement strand
ATGGTGCAATCGTTACTGAAATGGTATCCAGAATCGGGAGTTTATTCCCGCTTTTGTCTACCCCGTAATATGTTTCATTCTTAACCAGTACATATCGCTTTTCATCACTGCTAACAGGGTCTAACCGAAATGCCCCGGCACCTGCCAGTGTTTCTATCCCTTCTTTTGCATGTGCTGATTTAGATAATATTGCTGCAGATGGAGACCCAAGAATGTCCATAAAAATAGCCGGAGAATTTAACAATTCGATGCTTATTGTATATGGGTCGATTATCTTAACTCCTTGCAAATCAATTGATTCTCCCTTTTTTGAGGCTTCGTATGCTTCATTTGCTCCTACAATTCTATCCTTGCAAATTGTAGCAAAATGCAGGTTATTTTCTGAATGCGTGCATAAGAGATTGAACGTATATTTTACATCTTCAGCGCTTAATTCCGTTGTGTTTCCTGACTTATCAGGATGAAACTTAACGCCTTTGCGAAGAAAGAAAGTTATTTTCTTGCCGTCTTCACTCACTTCCCACTTCTCAGCCAAACCCGGCTCTACCTTCAAGGTTTTGGGATTAACCTTTACCAAGCCTTCAAATATTTGACCCGATATCAACCCTTCGACCGAATGCGTCAATTTGTGGGGAAAAAGGCTCATTGGCTGTGTAAGCTCCGCCAGTCGCAGAACTTTACCGGACTGTATAGGCTTATCTACTATTAAATTTTGTCCGTCCTCGCCTATTTCTGAGCTTCCATTTTTACAGGAATTAAAACTAAATAAACATACCGTTGCAAATGCAATAAAAGTCCTGATTTTCATAGCTTTTCTAAGTAAAAACAAATATAGCCATTATATATCACCATTATTTAAAATAATTTTAGGAATTTAATGAAGAAATATTTTGTAATTCGAAAATAAGATTATAATATTGCAGACTAAAGTTACAAACGGTATTTTTTTATCGATGAAAAATAGTCTTCTTGCCATTTTAGTTGTATTTGGAACAACAACTTTAGGTGCACAAAGTGGCGGTGTTATCATTCTTGAAGGTAATTATCAGGGGAAAAACATATATGTTCAAAACCCATTTACTTCAAATGGTGTTGGTTTCTGTGTTTCTGAGGTTAAAGTTAACGGCAACATAACCACTGATGAGGTAAACTCAAGCGCCTTTGAAATTGATATGAAGCCTCACAAACTTAATGTTGGTGAAAAAGTGGAGATTAAAATCTATCATAAAGAAGATTGTAAGCCTAAAGTATTAAACCCAGAAGTTCTAAAGCCTAAAAGTACTTATGAAATCATTAGCATGAGTGTTGAGAAGGATGGCACGTTTAGCTGGAGCACTAAATCAGAAACAGGTAAGTTAACTTTTGCTATTGAGCAATATCGCTGGAACAAATGGGTGAAAGTTGGTGAGGTTGAAGGTGTTGGGACACCAGTTACAAACAATTATTCATTTAAAATAGTTCCGCATAGCGGCAAAAACATGCTTCGTGTTCGTCAGACAGATTACACAGGACAACCTAGAGTTAGTAAGGCTGCAGAATTTGAAAGTGATGTTCCACCGATTGTCTTTGGCCCTCAGAAAGCCTCTAAATCCATCAGTTTTGAGGCAAAAGGAAGTGCTATTGAAACCATGTATGAAATTTAAGAACAATACGGCAATGTTGTTAAGAAAGGATTTGGCAGCAGTATCGATGTTAGTAATTTACCTAAGGGGGGTTATTTCTTGAATTACGATAAAAATATGGCAGAGTTCATTAAGAAGTAATAATCTAAACTTATTGAAAACCCTTCCCTTCAGGAAGGGTTTTTTTGTTTTTTATACTACCTTTATGGCCTATGTATACAGCAAAAGTTAACGATTCTAGTTACAAAGTAGCCCTGAAATTAGAAAACGGGAAATTCGAAGGTAATTTAAATGAGGCCTTTGTTAAAGGAGATTTTCTAAAACTCAATGATTACCAATACAGCCTTTTATACCAAGGCAAGTCATACAATATTGATTTGATAAAACTTAGCAAGGAAGAGAAAAAACTAGTGATGAGAATTAATTCCAAAAAATACGAAATCACTTTGCAGGACAGATATGACGAATTACTTATTAAACTTGGAATGAACAATTCGGCCGGCAGTAAAGTTAGTCAAATCAAAGCGCCAATGCCGGGAATGATACTAAACGTTCTGGTAAACGAGGGCGATGAGGTGAAAAAGGGGGATGTTTTACTTGTGCTTGAAGCCATGAAAATGGAAAATATGCTTAAAAGCCCAAGTGATGGAACCGTTAAAAAAATTGTTGTTCAGAAAGGAAACGCAGTAGAAAAAAATCAACTATTAATTCAATTCTAATGGAAAATAATCGCAGAGATTTTTTAAAAAAAAGTGCATTACTTGGCCTTTTAGGTATCGGAACAAAACTTATAGGGAAAGAAAACATACAACAATTAGAAAATTTCAGCAATAATCCAACAACTGATTCTTTTACTCTGCCTCCATTGCCTTATGGATACGGAGGTTTGGAGCCATTCATTGATAAGCAAACAATGGAAATCCATCACACCAAACACCATCAAGGTTATATCAATAAACTAAACGCTGCAATTGGCAAAGATTATGACTTTTCAATTAGTGATGAGGAAAAATGTAAAAGCGTAAATGACAAAACTTCATTAGCGGTTCGGAATAATTTAGGCGGGTATTATAACCATAAATTATTTTGGGCAATTATGCGTCCAAATCCTGAAGGCTATCATAACATTGCAGAAGGTAAGTTGGCTAAGGAAATTCAATCTCAGTTCTCATCATTTGAAAATTTTCAAAAAGAATTTTCAGATAAAGCATCAAAAGTTTTTGGGAGTGGTTGGTGTTGGCTTATCGTTAACAGCAAAGGTAAGTTAGAAATCACCACAACCGCAAATCAAGATAATCCACTAATGTCCGTTTCTACTGTACAAGGAACGCCAATACTTTGTCTGGATGTTTGGGAACATGCATATTACTTAAAATACCAAAATAAAAGAGCCGACTATATTAAGAATTGGTGGGTTATAGTTAATTGGCCAAAAGTAGAAGAGTTATATCTTCAGCTCAAAAAATAAATTTTCATTTCCTAAAACATGTTGCACAAAAACTTCAAAAACATTGAAAAGGTTACCTATGGTCGAGGCTCATTTAATCAATTGGCAGAAACAGTAGAACCGATAAGAAAAGAAAACAAGAATTACTTTGTTTACATCATTGACGATTACTTTTCAGATAAGCCTTTAAAAAATAATCTTCAAAATCATTCTGAAGACTTATTGTTTTTTATTGATGTTAATCCACACGAACCAACCACAGATCAAATAGATAGCTTAAGAGATCAGATTCTAAAAGAAAAAGGATTGCCAAGTGGTGTTATAGGAATAGGCGGGGGAAGCATTATGGATATTGCTAAAGCTTTGTCATTAATGTTAACTAATGAGGGCTCATCAACTTTATACCAAGGACTCAATTTGATTAAAAAACCCGGAGTTTATCATTTAGGTGTTCCTACCATTAGTGGAACAGGAGCGGAAGTTTCTATGACAGCCGTGTTAACCGGTCCGGAAAAAAAATTAGGCTTAAAATGTGACTGGACTGTTTTTAATCAAGTAATATTAGACCCCGAATTGATTGCATCTGTTCCCCGCGATTGGTGGTTTTTTACCGGCATGGACACTCACATTCATTGTATTGAATCACATAATGGTATCCGAAATAATGCATTTAGTTTAGCATATGG
>JBFWYJ010000360.1:0-3760 GCA_050186555.1 Bacteroidia bacterium | reverse complement strand
ATAAAGAAATTTTAGCCAGGCTGCGCATTGAAGAAACTGAAATGGCTTTAAATCCTTTGTTATTTCATAAAGAAAAATACAAAATTGCGGATATTCAAATTGAATTATTAGATCATTATTTACATGGCATAACTACTTTGAAAGGGCATAAACTAATAAATAAATACAGACAAATAAATGAAGACGAATAATTTATGAAAAATATTTCAATAATAATAATAGGCGCTGTCATCTCTTTTCAAACAGTTGCTCAAAATAAAAACGAGCCTGCAAAAAATCTTTCATTGAAAGAAGCAATTGAATTTGCATTAGCAAATAACTCTAGTATAAAAAATGCCGAGTTGGATATTGATGCCTCAAGGTATAAGAAAAAGGAAATAACAGGTATGGGGCTTCCTCAAATATCTTCTTCTTTTGATGTTAAAGATTATGAGAAGCTACCAACGCAATTGCTTCCTGGACAATTTTTTGGCGCACCTCCCGGAACCTACATTCCGGTGCAATTTGGCGTAAAATACAACGCTACAGGCTCGATTCAGGCTAGTCAGATTGTTTTTAATAGTGACTACATCGTTGCCTTACAATCCTCAAAGTCATTTTTGGAATTGTCAGAAAAAAATTATCAGCGTTCACAAATTGAAACCAAAGCTACAGTTACTAAAGCCTATTATACCGCTTTGGTGAGCAAAGAAAGGTTGAAATTGCTTCAAGCTAATGTAGATCGTTTGAAAAAATTAGTTGAAGACAGCAAATCATTAAACACAAATGGTTTTGTTGAGAAAATTGATGTTACTCGTGTAACTGTTGCTTATAATAATTTGCTGTCGGAAAAGGAAAAAATAGAACGTTTAGTTGGGTTGACGGAAAGTGTTTTGAAATTTCAAATGGGAATGGAAATTAAATCGCAAATTAACCTTACAGACTCCTTGCATCTTGATAATATTCCGGTATTTGATATTTCTACTTCTAGTGAATTGAATTATAAAAATCGGATTGAATATTCTTTATTGGAATCTCAACAAAGATTAAACGAACTTGATGTGAAGAGGGGTAAATTAAGATATTTACCTTCCATATTTCTATATGGTAATTACAGTGCACAAGCACAACGAAACGAGTTTGACTTTTTTGACGCCAGCAAAAAATGGTATCCAATCGGAATAATTGGAGGAACTATAAATCTTCCGTTGTTCGATGGTTTTCAAAATCATTATAGATTGCAGCAATCCAAAGTTAATTTGATGAAGACGGTTAACACTATGAATAACTTAAAGAATGCTATTGATTTGGAAATTGAAACTTCTAAATCAAGCTTATTAAACGCCTTAAACACATTAAATATTCAAAAAACCAATATCGAACTTGCGAAAGAGGTTTATGATGTTGCAAAGAAAAAATACGAGCAAGGCAGCGGTTCAAGCATTGAAGTTATGAATGCGGAAACGGCATTAAAAGAGGCTCAGACCAATTATTATAATGCTTTGTACGAATATTTTACAGCAAAAGTTGACTACGAAAAGGCCACAGGTGTAATAAAATAAATTAAAGAATAAACTAAAAAAATAAAACAACTCAACTACATATGAAAAAATTAGTATTGATAATCTTCATAACAGGATTAATAGCCTCTTGCGGATCGGGAGATAAAAAGGCCAAACTAGAAAAACTCAAGCAGCAAAGTTCTGATTTATTAGAGCAAATAAAAAAACTTGAAGATGAGATTGCTTTAAGTGGTGATACAACAATTAGTAATCTAAAAACAAAAGACATCTCCATAAAGCCCATCACTTTTGAGACCTTCAAACATTTTATAGATGTTCAAGGCCGTATAGATGGTGACGAAAATGTAACTGTTAGCGGTAAAATGGCTGGAGCTGTTGATCGCATATTAGTGAATGAAGGGGATGAGGTTTCGGAAGGACAGGTGCTTGCTGAACTTGATAATTCAGTTTTTAAGCAAAGTTTAGAGGAGCTAAAAAACGCACTTGCTTTTGCATCTGACGTTTATGAAAAACAGAAAAATTTGTGGGATCAGAAAATTGGCACGGAAATACAATTTTTATCTGCTAAAAACAATAAGGAAAGTTTAGAGAAAAAAATTTCAACTCTAAAAGAACAAATGGAGCTTTCAAAAATAAAATCACCCATTAACGGGGTAGTTGATGGGATTGATATAAAAATAGGTCAATCAGTAATGCCTGGTATGCCGGCAATAAGGGTGGTCAACCTTAATAAATTAAAAGCGAAAGCTGAAATTTCTGAATCCTATGCTTCAAAGGTGAAAAAAGGAAACGAGGTTGTAATTTTCTTACCTGATTTAAATAAAGAAATTCCATCAAAAATATTTTATACGTCTAAAGTTATAAATAATACAACCAGAACTTTTAGTGCGGAGGCAGATTTAGATTCGCAAAATCAAGATTATAGGCCGAACATGATTGCTGTTCTAAAGGTTGTTGATTACCATAAGGATTCAGCGATTGTAGTTCCACTCAACCTTGTCCAACATTCAGGCACTTCTGAATATGTTTATATTGTTGGTGTCAAAAACGGAAAAGAAATTGCCATAAGAAAGGATGTTACTCTTGGGCAGGTTTATAACGGCAAAGCAGAAATAATTACAGGATTAAACCTAAATGACAAACTAATAACGTCAGGTTATTTGGATTTAACTGAAGGTGTTCTAATTAAATACTAAATATTTTAATTGTGGAAAAGAAATTTAAAGAGTTCAAATTAACAAGTTGGTCTATTGATAATAAATCGGCCATCTATGTGCTAACCATTTTTATTACGTTAGCAGGAATGTTTTCATACAACAGTATTCCTAAGGAAAAATTCCCGGATATCGTTATCCCTACAATTTATGTAAGTACTGTTTACCCTGGTAGTTCGCCAAAAGACATGGAAAATCTAGTTTGTAAACCACTTGAAAAACAGATTAAATCTATATCCGGAGTAAAGAAACTTACAAGCAATTCTGTACAGGATTTCTCTAATATCATTGTTGAATTTAACACAGATGTAGAGGTTGCAGTAGCAAAACAAAAGGTAAAAGATGCAGTAGATAAGGCAAAAAAAGATTTGCCGAAAGACCTCCCTTCCGATCCAAGCGTGATGGAGGTAGAATTTTCAGAAATGCCGATAATGTTTGTGAACATATCAGGAGATTATGAATTAAGCCAGTTAAAAAAATATGCAGATGATTTACAAGACAGAATAGAATCTCTCAAGGAGATTACAAGAGCGGATATGGTTGGAGCTTTAGAAAGGGAAATTCAAATTAATGTGGACATGTACAGAATGCATGCTGCCAAACTTTCAATGACAGATATAGAAAGGGCCATTGCTTCAGAAAATTTGATTATATCCGGAGGAAGTGTTGATATGGATGAAATGGCAAGAACAATTAGTGTTTCAGGAGAGTTTTCGGATATTGATAACATAAAAAACATTGTTATTAATTCGATGGTTGGCGCACCTGTTTATTTAAAAGATGTTGCTGATGTTAAAGATGGTTTTCTGGAACAAGAAAGTTATGGTCACCTTGATAACAAAAAGGTAATTACTTTAAATATCATTAAAAGAGGTGGTGAAAACCTGATTGATGCTTCTGATAAGATTAATGACATTATAATTGAAATGAAAAAATCATCATTTCCTGAAGATTTGGTTATTAAAACAACAGGAGATCAATCGTCTCAAACCCGAACTACATTACACGATTTAATTAATACCATTATCATTGGCTTTATTCTCG